>JAGQPD010000642.1 GCA_020426865.1 Planctomycetales bacterium | reverse complement strand
GCCGGGTGTCGGTGACGATGTGATTGGCGTTGAGCACCACCACCAGATCGGGTTGGACGATGCTCGTATCGCTCAACTGCAAATCAATGGGTGCATTAAACACTTGCCCATGGCTGCCCAATTCAATCTGCTGGTACAACTGGAATTGAATGTGACGCGATACTGTTTGATGTTGCGGACTAGGTGCCGGGTTCATGTAATGCCTTCCCTGGACAACTTCGTGCCGGTTGCCATCAAGGGGAAACAACAAATAGTCGTCATACGTCAGTTTGACGGTCGGTTCGTCGTACGATGTCGACATGGCATATCTCCCGCTTTTCAGTCCGTCTCTGCCTCTCTTTCAGTATACCAGCTCGTCTCCGATCGCGCTCATACTACCTCGCGGCGAAATTCAGATTAGTGGTGACGAACACGGAAAGGCGATCAGTACGCCATCAAGATTTTTTCGGTCTCAATACCGGCCAGCGATTTAAAACCACCTTCGGCGATCTTGCCGCCGAGCTTGGTAACTGCACGATAGTGCCGGTCCGAGGCCCGACGTCCGCGATAGGCATTTTGCAGGTCGCGGCCTAAGGTTTCGGCTGCCTCGCGTACCACTTCATCGTCGCTCCGTGCGGCATATAAGCTCGTCGCCAACACGACGACCAACGATTGAATGCGACTGGAGAGCTCGGCCATTCGGCACTGACGATCGGCAAGTTTCAATTGATGCTTGCGCATCGTGCCGCTAATCTCCATTCGCGATCCTTGCAGCTCGTCGCAGGCCCAATCGGCCAGTTCTCTCAACCCGTCTGGCATGGCAGGCAACCGCGGACTGGGGTTAGGAATAATTGTCTCGGCTGCCATCCATTTGGCATAGGGGATCAACGCGTCTTTCAATGCCCACAGGTGTGCGGGATTCGCCATATTCGGCGTCTTGATCTTCGCCCGTTGCAATGCTTTGCCGACTGGTTCAAAGAACTGCGTACCGTGGTGCTTCACGAGCGACTTAAAGAAGGCCATGCCCAGCATTTCACCTTCGCCTTCATAAATGCATGGCGCCAGGTATTCGTGCACGTTGTCTCCAAACATGTGGCCATGCAAGAACGATCGACCGCCGTGTGTCTTCATGCACAGCTCGATTGCGGCCTCTTTTTGCGCCTCGCTCCCAAAGATCTTCGCAATGATGCATTCCATCTCACCGCGATACCCTTCGTCGATCAGGCTGGAGCACCATTGGACGAGTGCGTCGCAGGCGACGATGAGCCCGGCCAGACGCCCCAATCGTCGTTGAACCAATTCACGACGGGCAATGGTTTCGCCGTAGGTAACGCGGAAATTCGCCCAGGGAATCATACTGGCCATCATCAATCGCATCGTCCCCGCTGCGTTGGCACACAACGCGATACGTCCGAGGTTCAGTCCATGATAAGCGATCGTCAAACCGTTACCTCTATTGACCTGCAATAGATTGCTGGCCGGGACACGGAAATCGTTGAACACAATGCCTTGGTTGTAAGTATGCTTCAATGCCCAAAGGCCGTACTTGCGCAGCTGAAACTGATCGTTTTCTTCCGGTGGAAGATCACAAATCAACACAGCCGGTTTATCGTCAATCAGACACACTAGACCGATCGTGCGTCCTGGCACCGTATTCGTGATGAACAACTTCTCGCCATTGACAACGTACTCGTCGCCCCGCAATTCAGCCGTAGTCCGCAGGGCAGTCAGATCCGATCCGGCACAGGGTTCGGTCAATGCGAACGCCGACAATTTGGCCCCACTGGCCAGCTGCGGCAAGAAACGTTGTTTCTGCTCGTCATTGCCGAAGGTGCGCACGGGGTCGACCGCGCCGATGCACCCGTGTACGGACGCCAATCCAGCCACCGTGGGATCGATCAGTGCCATCTTAGTGAGAAAGGGCGCGAAACTTCGGAACGGGGCGCCACTGCCACCGTGTTCCTTGTCAACCAACAAGCCCCAGTATCCAACCTCGCCCAAATCATTCAATACGGCTTCGCTGACCTTGTGGTCCTCGTTCATCAGCGTGCCCGCTTGCTTGTGACGCCGTACAACTTCCAAGGACGACTGCATCACATTCTGCGACGTCGCGTCGGGTTTTTCGGCCTGTGCCTCGAATAGGTCCACTGGCACGCCGCGATCCCAGACGGCGCGATGGACGGGGCTATGAATCGTTTGATATTGCGGCGCGAACAAGCCCTCCACTTGATCGTCGGCCTTGTCAATGGCACCCGTGCGACGGGCCTCGTCATCGCTTTTACCACCCAGCTTCAGAGCGGTTTCGGCAAACGATGCTTCGTGATCTTGTTCCACCCGATCGTGTGCCGTCATGTCGTTGGTACCGGGAGCTTTGGATGACATTGCCTTCGGTCCTTCTATCTCGGAGGTATGGATCGCCAGACAAAACCGGCGAACGGCCTAGCGTGTAGTAGAATCGTATCGGCTGAGCCCAGATTGTACAGTGGCGCAAACCGGGGCAAGCAGGAAAGATTTAACGATTTGCGTCGGATTGCATCAAAGCTAGGCATTGTACAGCGACAGACAGCGACAGACACTCTGGAAAATGGCGTGTTATCGGTTAGAACAGAGGGACCAACCAGCGTGCCGCACTCACGGAGCCCACGTCATGACCGAATCGCCTTCGTCCGACGATCTGCCGATCGATGCGTTAAAACGGATCGACGAAATTTGCGACGCCTATGAGGCGGCATGTGCGGCCGAACAGTTGCCGCCGATCGAAGAGTTTTTACAGCAAGTTCCTGCGGCACTCCGGCCGGCGCTGCGGGACGAGTTGGAGGCGATCCGTGGCGAAACATCGCGAGTTCGATCGGTGGCCGACGCTCCAACTCGGTCCCACGTTCCTGGCAGTCATGATGGAAACAACGCGCCGGATCTCATGGCCGAGGGCCTGCAGGTCCGCTGTCCAAATTGCATGATCCCAGTGAAACTCTCGGACGATTCGGAATTAACGGAAATTAGCTGCATTTCCTGCGGAAGCAACTTCAGCCTGATCGCGCCTTACAGGAAAGACTCGACAACGGAACTGCATCGAATCGGCCATTTCGAATTGATCATGCGTCTGGGTGCTGGTGCATTCGGCACGGTTTGGAAGGCCAGAGATCTGGTTCTCGATCGCACCGTCGCACTTAAGTTGCCGCGCACGCCCAATATGAACGCGACGGAAGCCGCCGTTTTCTTTCGCGAGGCGCGTGCTGCCGCCCAGTTACGCCACCCATATATCGTTCCGGTTCACGAAGTCGGCAGATCCGACGGCCAACTGTTTATCGTCAGCGACTTGATTGACGGCGTGTCCATGTCGGAATGGATTGAGAGCCGCAAGTACGGTTTTCGCGACGCGGCCAGACTTTGCCAACAGATTGCCGAGGCGCTGGCACACGCACATTCGCGTCAAGTAATCCACCGCGATCTGAAGCCGGCCAATGTCCTGATCGATTCGTCAGGACTACCTCATGTTACCGACTTTGGACTTGCCAAACGAGAAGTTGGCGAAATCACAATGACGTTAGAGGGGCAATTCGTCGGGACGCCCGCCTACGCATCCCCCGAACAGTACATGGGGGACATCGCCCGAACCGATCGCCGGACCGACATCTACTCCCTGGGTGTAATCCTGTTCCGGCTGCTCACGAATGAAATGCCCTATCGAGGTTCATTCGAAGCCCAACGGCAACTCAAGATTTTCGAGGATGCCCCGGATCCTCGCGGACTCAATCCTCGCATACCGCTCGACCTGGCAACCATCTCGCTGAAGTGCCTGGAACGCGACCCTCGAAACCGCTACGACCACGCTCACATCGTCGCCGATGAACTGGGCCGCTTTCTCCGTGGCGAACCGATCCGAGCACGACCGATCCCCCGATACCTGCGAATCACGCGCTGGTGCCAGCGTCATCCTGCCTTGGCCACGGCGATTGCCTCCGTCGTGTTGATCGCTATTCTGGGCCCCATCTCGGCACTCTACATGCGCTGGCAACGCGACACAATCACGCTTCAACGGACACAATTGCAGTCGCAACTGCAAGAACGCAATCAACTCGTTGCGGATTACGCCCAGAAACTCGACGACGCCACGGCGGACCTCAATCAAATCAACGCCGCCATGCGCGCCGACTCACTCGTCGTCAACGACCGAAGCTGGCGGCAATCCATCAGCCAACGTCTGATCGCTCAACGGCATTCCACGACCTCTCAGTTGCATGCTGAACAGCCGGAAGGCAAAGCCCAATCGGTCATGCGTGAAACCGCGTGGGCGTATCTGCTGGCCGAAGCCGGCGACTCTCGCTCCGCGAAGAAACATGCCGCTACCGCTCAACAAACACTTGCGGATCTTGTTAACGATCACCCCTCGAACCTATCCTATATTCATGCTCAAGCTGAACTATGCGAGCTGCTACAGACGTTGGCCCTGCGGCTTGGCGACACACACGAGGCACATACATGGTCCGATCGAGCAAGCGAATTACGATTGCAATGGTCACAATCGCTGTCCCCCGCGCTTGCGATCGTCGAACGACTCGACTTGGAACTCGACCGTGCAAGTGCCGCTTCGACACCGGACGCGAAGTTGTCAGGACTGGCCAATGCCGACGCACTCGCTGGCGACCTGGAAAACGTGTGGCCGCGCCGCGCCGAGGAACTCTACGAGTTCGCCTGTCGTGTAACGTCGCGCGACCCCATTCTATTGAGTGTGCCATCAGGCACGATCCCGGCACCGGCGAGTACCGATTAGCATCGCCACCGATACTACCAGGAAAAACATCCCCAGATTCGGTTCTGGAACTCCGTTGATCGCGGCGATCAACGATGGAACCGTTACCGCAACTCCCTCTTCATTCATCTTGGCAACGAATCCAGGGATGTCGGCAAAATTCATTTCGAAATCGGCTGTCAAATCGCCAACCTGATGTCGCGGAAACGAGTGCGAGCTGTTGTATCCATCCACGTCTCGCAACGCTTCGATGAATGCATCTACGTCGTCCGATTCATACACGCAATCCTGAGTCATATCGCCGACAGCGGCGCCGCAACCGGAGATGAGCATCAGTTGGTCCATCGCCCAAAAGCCACCATCCCCGGCGTTGCCAATCAGAAACTGGATCACCACGTCGCTGGCATTCTTCGGCAAATCCAAGGACCAAATCAAGGCCTCATCCAGCGCCGGTGGCTTAAAAAACGGTGACTCGGGGTCCGAATCCCACCGCTCAATCTCTTCGAACGGCCCGCCATCGAATGATACTGCAATGCGTGCCTGCTGGCTGTCACCGTTGGATGTTTTTTCGCCCGGTAGCCAACTGTTGTCGAGTCTCAAGTTGAGCGACGCACCGTCCACCAAGTTGTGGATGGGGATTTTGGGCGTATAGAGCGCGGACTTGAAAGGCCCCAGTTTTTCGGCCGGATTCCCCCGGTCGTTCCACTGATCCGGGTCGGCCACGATCACCGAATCGGAAGATGACTTGAACTGGTCCCGTGGGCCGTCCCCATTGCCCCCAGCAACCTCCGTCCAGAATTTGAAGTTGGTGATCGACCAGCCTTCCCACTCCGTAACACCGATGGAAGGATCACCGATGCTCGGTACGCCGTCGGAATCGATGATCCATCCCGGAGGCGGAACGTGGGAGAAGGCCCGTTGAATGTTCGAATCCTCATCGACGGGCGGCCGCAGTGGCACACTGTCGAAACTCTCAAGAAAGAGCGCTGCACCTTGTCCGCGGACACGCTCTGTCGGCATCAAGCAGACGATTACCACGATTGCGAGATAGATGTTTCGTTGCATGAATTCAACCTCTACCGCCAACGCCTGGCAAAATGAAGAATGGCGACTACCAGATACGTCCATACGCCAGTCCCCGCTTCCGGGACCGCCACACCGCTGCCTGCCAACGACGCCGTAATTGGAAATGGCCTTCGGATCCTAATGACGGCATCCGGTTGGTCACTGCTGAAGGTGGTCGCGACGTCCGAGAAGACGTGATATCGCGCATCGGCGGCAGAACCAAAACGTACGAATTCATCGCCGTCGACGGCACCAAAACTATCCTTCCAAATCGTGTAGTCCGCTGCATCGACCGTTTCGTCGTAGTTCCCGTCGCCATCGACGCCGCTTCCGCTGCCACCGTAGTTATCTTTCCACACCGTGTAATCCGCAGCATCAACTGTTCCGTCGCGGTTGTAGTCACCAGGCGAAACGTAAGTCATTCCATTCGCACCGATCTGCAAGTGGACGTCGATCGCAACTGGCAAGAAGAATGGCGAATCAAAGACTTCGAATCCCACGCTGCCAATATGCCACGTCGGAATCCCATTCACATTGAAACAGTTTGGATCGGAACTGCACGTTGGCCCAATCCCCACACCCTCGCCAGAAATCAACGTAAAGCCTTGTAGAAGCTCAATTCCGTCCGGCTGATTCAACGCGGTGATATCGGAAGGCAGCAGCGTGAACAAACTGCTGGTCGTATCGCCGACTAACTGAAATCGCGGCGTCGTGCCGACGGTTGGATTAGTGACAAACAATTCGCTGTCAAGAAAATCGACGTAGGGATGGGACGTCGTCACGTTGATCGAGAAATTCTGGAGGGTCTTCCCCAGCGGTGGCCGCCCGAAAATATGCAACGTGTCGACATCGCCAACATCATAGGAATGGTCCGGTACTCCCGGATCACCGGCGATGCTACTATCCGACAACCAAAATAAGGCATCCTGTCCCGCCGCCATCGAGAATGGACAGAGTAAGAACAGCAGTGGCCCGAATGCGCTTTTCACTTCTCGATTTCCCCGGTAAAGCGGTGAAACTGCCAGTCGCGGATGGCTCGGGTTATCAATTCTACCAAACTTGGTTTTCGATAACAAATTGCAAACCCCGAACTGGTTTCACAAGCATACTGGTTTCACAAGCGCAAATGTTTCGTCTCTGTTACGTATATGCCTTTTCCTTTCGATAAACCCTCATTCGAAGAAATTATTTTTCAGATTCCCGGTCACGGCCCGCCGTCCCCCCGGGCCCGAAGGGACACGGCCCCCCGAGACGGCTCGGTATCGGCCACTGTGCCCCAGTCGCCACTGTGCCCCGGACGCCACTGTGCCCCGGACGACGCCCTATCAACAAACGTCCTAGGGCCTAATTCCGAAACGCCGTAATCGTATAGCTTGTGCGGGCATGACCGGAGGACGTCGAATAGGTGTGGGAGGCCGAGGTAAGCCCTTGGGCCTGATTCCTGAGTAGCGTCAATTCGGTCGAAAAATCGGCCGAGTCGAACGTGCTGACGTCGGCGAACCAGTCCACCGACAGCACCGCGTCTCTTCCAATCTGCGAAGCTGACGCGCGAAAAATCTTCTCCCGAGTCACTGTCGAATAGTCGTCAACAAATGGTGTTCCTTCGACAACCACAAAATCCTGGTCGTATGTTTCGGTACGGAGCACGGTTCCGTCTTGGGCCCGGAATTCATGCACAATCTGCACCGAACACAACAGGCTTACCGGATCTTGTCGACGAGCCGCCTCCACCGGACTGAAGAAAGTCGCCGCCATTGCTACGATACCGACTATGGTGCTCAATGAAGTGATTGCCTTGGTCATGGTTTTTTCCTCTATAATCTTCCAAGAAGCTGGAACGTCGGCCGCGTTAAAGAAGGCGGCTGTGGTCTCTACGAAAGAAGGCGAAATGAGGGTCGCGAACCGCCAGAGGTTTTCTGTAGCGTGCCTGACAGGGCGGCACGCCTGGCAGGGCGGACGGGGAGACGGCCGGGTTTCGGTCCGGTCATGGCTAGTTGTATCTGGTCACGGCTGGGGACAGCGGTGTAACATTGGGCCATCAAGACGTCTTCTGCCGATCGTCCTCTTGCGACCAGATCTGCCGGATTAGATTCAGCTTGCGTTCGACCGTGGCGATGGACTTGCCCAGGCTCTGGGCAATCTCGCGATTCGTCAGCCCTTCGAGTTTGCTGTAGGCGACAACTCGCAACGTAGTATCTCCCAACAGTTCGAACAACCGAGACAGCTCCTGACGCGTCATTTCGGCCAGCTCTGGCGAGGGGCCATTGTCCTGCCAATCCTCGTCGCTGGTCATAGGAAGCGCGGCGTGGCGCCGCTCCTTCTTGGACACTTTCAACGCCTTGCGGTACGTGATGGTCGCCAGTATCCGCCAGAGATCGTCGCGAGTTTCCAGCTGCGGGAATTTGCCGTCGACGACGCGAGCACAGAAAGTGCGGTAGGCACTTTGCGCGGCATCGTCTTCGTCGGCGGCGCCGTGCACGTCGCGCAACACCGTCCGTGCCAGCCCCACCTGACGCCTGTAATACCGCTGCCAAATCTGGGCGGCTGCATCTTCGTCGCCCGACTTCAGTCTCCCGATCCACACAGATACTGAGTCTTCGTCGGACACTCGCTTCCCCCTTTACCAGATGCCGAAGCCGCGGGCACACAGCCCGACATCGCTTCCGTTAGCTCAATAGCCGCTGCAAATCGTCGGCGGTCAACTCCTGCAAAAAACTGCTGTCTGCCGTGATAATCGCATCGGCTAACTCGCGTTTCCGCTGTTGCAGCTCGACGATCTTCTCTTCAACAGTATCCTTGCAAATCAAACGATATGCAAACACCCGGTTCGTCTGTCCCCACCGATGAGCTCGATCGACCGCCTGGGCTTCGACGGCCGGATTCCACCATGGATCGAGGATGTACACGTAGTCGGCGGCCGTCAAATTCAGACCATGTCCGCCCGCTTTCAGACTGATCAAAAACAACTTGACCTTCGAACTTGTTTGAAATCGTTCCACACACCGCTGCCGGTCCTTCGTCTGCCCGTCCGAATACTCGTAGACAATCTTCCGGCGATCAAGTTCGCGGCGAACAATCGTCAGCAAACTCGTGAACTGCGAAAATACCAACGCTTTATGCCCCCCGTCGATGATTTCCGTCACATGCTCCAACAATGTGTCCAGCTTGGCACTAGGTACATTCTTCTTCTTGGCATTGAGCAGTGCTGGATGACAGGCGGCTTGGCGTAGTCTTAGCAATGCCTCCAGGACATGCATTTTGGACTTCATGAGGCCATCGGCTTCGATCTTCTTGGCTAGCGCGGCTCGATAATAATCTCGCAATTCGTTGTACAAACGGCGTTGTCCCGGCGACATTTCACATACGAGCGTTTGCTCATATTTTTCCGGCAACTCGGTTAGCACTTGCGCCTTCGTGCGTCTCAGAATGAACGGTTTGACGGCCTCTGCAATAAACTTCAGTCCGCTGGTTGGGCCCGCCGGCTCTGCCCCGACATTCCCTTCGATCGCCAGGGCCGTACTTGCAGAATTGTTAAGCGGTGATACTGCATCGAACGGGTCGATGTGGGGTCCCAAGGTTTCTTTCGCTGCTTTCTGAAAGACCGTCGACGTTCCCAACATACCGGGATTCAGGAATTCGAAGATCGACCACAATTCGCCCAGGTGGTTTTCTACCGGCGTGCCTGTCATTGCCAGTCGATGATTGGCCTGCAACAACCGCGACGCTTTGGCGGCCAACGAGCCGCTATTCTTGATCGCTTGTGCTTCATCCAGGATCACATAGTCGAATTCAAAATCCCTCAGTCGTTCGATGTCCAATCGCATTGATGCATACGTCGTCACCAGGCAGTCGTAGTTGTGGATCTCTGACAAGCGTTGCTGGCGCCCCGTCCCGGTGTAGTCCATCATCCGCAATTTTGGAGCGAACTTATGGGCTTCTTCGAGCCAATTAAAGACCAGACTACGCGGCACGACAACCAACGACGGGCGTCGTGTTTCACCCTTCTTCAACCTGCGACTCCGGCGGGACTCCAACAGCGCCAGGACTTGCACGGTTTTTCCGAGTCCCATATCGTCGGCCAGGCATCCCCCCAAACTGAAACGCTGCAAGAAACTCAGCCAACCCAATCCTTGCTCCTGATACTGGCGCAATTCGCCAGAAAAAGACTTCGGCGGTGTCACCGGACGAATTCCTGTGAACTTTTTAAGGTCGTTGATGATCTTGCCGAACCGTTCGTCAAACTGCACCGTCGCTTGTTGTGCCGCCAGCAGCGCATCGAGCAACATCGCTTGCGATGGCCGAAATCGAACTGCGTCCCCTTCGGTGTCACCAAATTCTGTCAGTCCGGCAAATTTCGCCAACCATTCGGTGGGGAGCATTCCCTGCGTGCCATCGCCAAGCTTCACGAAGCGGTCTCCCCGCTTGAGGGCGGCCAACAACGTCGGCAACTTGACGACCTGGCCCTCGAAATCACATTCAGCCTCCATGTCAAACCAGTCCATACCGCTCTGGACCGTGATCCGAATTTGTCCCGACTGACGAATCAATCCCCCTTCCGCTTCCACGTCCCAGCCGGCTAAGATCAATCGCTGCGCCAGCTCCGGGAACCTGCCAACGGGGATTACCCACTTCGACGATTCGTAACTTTCTGCTTCGGGCACTCCAAGGTCGTGAAGTGACTGCTCCCAATTGCGTTCCGACGCGAAGTCACGCTGATAGAAACAGCGATGGTCGCGGTCGGCAACGACTCTTTGAAAAGCAGCTTGCTGCACAATCACGCCGCCATACGTGAAACAGACGAACGCCGGCAATGAACTCCGCAGATGGGCCACTCCATCCGGCATTTGAACCCGCAGCCTGGGCTTCGGTTCGGCTTGGGCCCTCTGCCAACGCAGTTCTTCCGGAAAGTCGCACTCCGGGACACTCCCCGTTGACCACAAAGTTTCAACGAAATCGTCTTCATCTCCGTAGGGAACGCTCAACCCCGATTGAGAATACAACATCGATAGCCATCGAATATCCGAGTCGCTATTGAGTTGTATAAAGCGATCGTTAAGTAGGGCGACACCGTGCTCACCGACGTATCGCACCTCCGATACCGGGAACTCTTGATGGCCTGCCACGAGCAATCCGACCATTTGCCACGCCAATTCGGCGTCATCACGAAGGAATTGCAGCTTCAATCGCCATTGCTTCTGGCCGTCCCAACCTAGGCTCTGAGGTTGCTCCGCCAGGCTGCCGTCATGCAACATCCACGTCAACCGGCCTGTATCCGCCAGTGTCGGCAATGCGCCATTCAGTATCTGCCAGGGGACCAAGGCGCAATGGACATATTCCGTGCCGGTATTGGCATACCCGCGATACGCCGCCGATTGGTAATCATAACGAAACATCTGTAGAAAGCTGACAACACGCTGGTCAACCTCATCGAGGACAATCTTCGACACGGGCGGGTACAACGCAAACGGCGTCATCTGCACGGTTCCCGTCTGATCATCCGTTTCTCGGCGCCAGACCTCGACACAAAACTTACGCGCTTCGACACTGCGACCAATATTGAAGACGTACCATAACTGTGCACCCACTCCTGCCCGAGTAAGGTTCCATCCCGGCCGCGCCAACTTCATGGAATATCCAAACGATGTCAGCTGTTGACGCCACCGCACTTGCGATGTCGTCAATGCGGCATCCGGCGGACCAGCTTGGGGATGCGGGTTATTGGTGATGATGATCCAGTCGCTCGCTTCGTCGCCGATATCGTTCTCCGCGATGCTCTTCGTCTTGCCGGTTACATCCACGGCCGCAATCGTGGCCCAGACGTGAGCACAAGGTTGCCGCCTCTTAGCGACCTCGCAATCGCAACGGACGAATAGAATCCCTTCGTCCTTGGCTTGCCAGTCCAATGTGACATGGTAACTTGACCGTCCAGCCTCGGCGACGGTTGCCGTCGCCGTTTGGTTGTCGGCACTTTCGAGAACGACCTTCCGCTGCTGAAACAGCGCCATTCCCCGCACCTGCGCTACGTGTGCAAATTCGTTCGCGCAACGACTCATCAAGATCATCGTTTGGGTTTCCTTACCAAGAAAACAAGAATGGAATCCCCCAGTATATCGGACTTTCCGCTCCGATTTACAGGGCTGCTGTGGGGCCAAATCCGTGGTCCATCGGTTTTTTCCGGATACATTCCTATCCGTCACCGGGAGAACGCCCGTGTTTCCATCATTCTGGCTGCAGATCTCGCGGCAGTTCGGCGATCTCCCGATTGGGTCGTCGGATGGCTAATCAATGGTTAGATCAGTAATCAATTGTCGCAGCTTGCGTACAACGATCTCCGTGATCGCGACCCCTTTTTCTCGCGACGCAGCGCGCGGGTCCCCGTATGCTCCATTGGGAGTCATCTGTTTCATGGTGCGAAACAACGACGCTTGTGCTCCACGAATGAGGTCCCCTTCCGCCCAAGCAAACGTAGGCGTGTTGTGCTTTCCTTCGATCGACTTCGCATCCACCAAATCCGGCGCGGCCAAGAGCACTAGCGACGTCTCAAACTCGCATGCATGTCCGATTCCGCCTGGTCCCGTCTCGCTGATCGGCAGCAACTGGTCCGCGGCAATACGCCACCAGGTGGCCACCGCCACCCGACATTCCGGATGCGCCGCACCAAATTGTTCCAAGATCACTCCCGCCACCGCCTGGTTGCCACCATGACTGTTGAAAATGATCAGATTTCGGAAACCATGCTCGACGACCGCCGATAGCGTTTCCTGCACCTGCCGCGACAGCGTTTCATGTGACACTGTCAGCGTTCCAGGGAAATCCATGTGATGCCGTGAACAGGTCACGGCAATAGTAGGCAAAAACAATACCTGCGAGCTGATTTCGTTTTCCAACTGTCGGCAGAAATGCTCGTTGATGATCTTATCCGTCGCCAACGGAAGATGCGGACCATGTTGCTCAATGGCCGCGATCGGCAGGATCACAGGAATCTGGCGATCGAGCTGGTCGATCGCGGCGCTCGTCAAGTTTTCCCAGATCATGTTCGCTTCACCGCCCACATTTCAATTTCAATTTGAAACCCAGCCAACAGTCGCGTTCCAACCGTTGTCCTCACCGGTCTCGGCGGCGGAATCATCTCTTCATATACGGCGTTGAACCGATCCCACTCGTCCAAATTGATCATGAACACGTTTACTTTGAACACGTCTTCCAAAGAGCATCCGCCGGTCGCCAGTTGTCGCTCGCAATTCTGAATTGTGTACCGCGTTTGCTCTTCGATCGTCGATCCCTGAACGTTGCCGTCGTCGTCGATGGCGACTTGCCCGGAAATCACGACGATCTTCTTCGCGTCAATCTCCAAAACTGGCGAATAGGGACCTGCGGTGGAATGCTGCGAGGCCCCGGCCGGAACGTGTTTGTGCTGATTTCCCAAATTCATGTTGGTCTCCTGACTATCTTACTTATTGGATGCCGCATCTTGCTCTTTTCGACGTCATGTGCCCCTCGGACACGCATTCAAGAGCTTTTGGTTTAGGATTTGGTTTAGGATTTGTATTCTCGTTGCTGCGTTTGATAGTGCTTGATGGCCTGTTCATCCAATTCCACGCCCAAGCCAATTCCTTTGGGCAGGTGCACATAGGGCGGTTCCATACACAGCGGCTGGCACAATAGATCGTGCTCACGGATGACTCGGCCGAAGATATCACCCGGCCAAGTGCAACTTTTGGCGGCGGCCGACGAATGCACATACATCGCCTCCAAGATTCCGAGGTCGACCTCCGATCCGTGCCAGCAGGGCAGATTTGCGGCACTAGCAATATGGTCGAGTTGCTGAAAATGTGCCAACCCGCCGTTGAAATTGAAACCATCCACGGCGTCCAATCGCAATGCCTCGATTGCATTGTGAACTCGTTGTCCATAATAGATGTACGGCAACGACACATGCAGCGCCATCGGCACGGATGAATAGTTCTTCAAATAGGCATATTCGTGCAACATCCAGCGAGGGATCGGGTCCTCCAAACACAACACGTTTCCGACTTCGCGTAAACCGTCGATCCGGCGCCGCGTTTCCGATGCGCGCTCCCAACGCTCGTTCGGATCTAAAATCACTTCCATCTTCGGTGCGGCTTCGGCAATCGTGCGGCACCATCCGACAACGTCGTCCTGCAAATCGCACTTGAACTTAATGCAGTCGTATCCCTGCCGAGCAAACTGGCTTACTAGCGCCCCGATTTCGTCTAACGTTCGATGTCCCGACCAGGCACCGACACGGACGCGATCGCGAACCGGGCCTCCCAATAAATCGACAACACGCACGCCAATCGATTTGGCATAGGCATCCCAGATCGCACACTCGAATCCATCGTATTCGCGACACCACGCAATCGGTAGCTCCTGCCGAGATAGCTCATGGAGATTTCTTCCAATAAGACATTGGGCAATGCCGGCGATCGTGCGCCAATCGTGGTCGCGATACAATTCGCCGAAACCGATGGTCCCCGTTTCCAACTCCAAACGCAAGACGCATTTTGGAATCTGATCGAATTGTAAGGACCACGCCGGCTGACCGCCGACCGGCAATTTATGCAACGGGCGGTCGAGCGTCGGACTGTTCACAACTCCGGCTCGCGCCGGCACAACAACCTCGCTGGCAATGATTCGCGTTATTCGCATGGGATGATAAATCCGTTGGACATCTATGTGGTATCGCCCGCCGGAGCGATTTCGCCGAAATACTTTCGCACTAAATCAGGTGCTGGCGGAGCTGTGATCAACGATACCACGACACCCAGGATTAGCGAAGCAGCGAATCCCCAAATCAAGGGGTCCATCTGCAGCAGTCGATAGGGCCGATCCGGTTCGTAAATGGCGTATCCGTACAGATAGAGCGCCAAGTACGCAGCCAACCCCCCCAACATCGACGCCACCACGCCAGGCGTGTTGCATCGCGGCCAGTACACCGCCAGTAATACCGGGATCAGAAATGATACCGACATCCCACCACCAGCAAATACTATCACAAACTGCAGAAAATCGGGCGGACGCACCGCCCCCAAGAATACGACGATCCCAACCGTCAACATGCAGGCGTAGCTTAGCCGTTTGATTGATCGCTCCGTCGCGTCCGGGGCTAACTCGCGCTGGTACACGTCGCGCACGATCGATGACGAAATCATCAACATGATGCTGTCGACCGTCGACATCGCCGCAGCAAACGGCGCCGCAATCAACAGCCCCGCCAACCAAGGCATCTTCGCCCAAGAGGACAACTCGAATGCAATAGCCGGCATGATCGAATCCGCCGTCTCGTCCATCCCCGGCAAGATCACTCGAGCACAACAGAAGATCACGACCAACGGGAAGTAGATCAGGCCAAAATAGACCGTCAACCATACCAGCGACCAACGCAAAGTGCGCGACGAATTGAAGGCCATCATGCGGACCATGCTGGCCGGCTGCCCCGTTGCCGACAACGCCCAATAGAAAAAGAACGAAAGCGCTAGCCCAATCGGCAAGAATCCCAACGTTTCCGCTGGCGCCGGTCCCGGTGCCGAAATGTAAACCCCCTCTTCGCCCGCACCGTACGCATAGTCCTTCAGCGCCACGACGCTCGCCGTGATTCCGTCTGGCAGCGGCGGTGGACTCCCGGTCAACCATCCCTTGCGCACTCGGGCAATCTCCTCTGGCGTCGTGATCTGCACGACCTTGGCCGCGTTCGAATCGGTCTGGCCCTGGCCGATCACAACCGACTCATTCAAACAAAACAATCGCGCCCGGCCCTGCTCGGCCGCATCGCCGAAATCGTAAACGTCTGCGCCGACACTCGTGTCAAACCAGATTTGACTGGCGATCCGAATCGGCGAGTCCACCGCCAGCGAACTATGGAATACGACGCTTCCTGTGCGAGGCGGAGTCATTTCCGCCATCTGGCGCGTGACACGGTCCAGCCCTCCCGTGCGGGCCAACGCAAGTACCAACAACACCAGGACACCCACGATCATGACGATGCCCTGCATGACGTCTGTCCACACCACGGCTCGAAATCCGCCATACGTCGTGTAGACCACAACCACCGCCGTAAACAACAACAAACAGACGAGGTATTCTGGGTCAACATCCGCCGGCAGGACCGAACTACGTTGCAGCAAATTCCCCAGCCAAGCGACCGCGTCATGAAACGTCGGATTGTCACCCAACAATTCGTTCAATACGATCGCCCCTAACTTGAATTGAGGAATCAGATAGAACGATAGCAGAAAGACTAGCAGCATCGTCGTCACCAACGCGGGCACCCCGGAACGGAACCGGTCTCGCAACACATCCGGCAAGGTAATGGCACCCGATTTCCGTGCCACTTGATTCAACCGCTTGCCCAACAAACCCATCCCACACAAAGGCACGACCATATAGCTGGCAATCCACAATGCCAACACCCAACCATGGCGATAGATCAATGCCGGAAATCCCGCAAAGGAACCGGCTGACGCTGCTGTGGCACCATAGGTTAAGGTCAACGTCAATACCCCCAGCCCGCGACTACCGAGAAAATATTCGCCCAAGAACTTTTTCTTTGTCAGCACCCGATGCGAGAACCAGGCCAACACCAGGACGCCCACCGTGTAGGCCAAGAACGTGATGATGGCAGACGTGCTATTCATCGACATCATCCCCCAACGGGTCGTCGCCGATGCCAAACAATCCGAATACCACCGAAAAGACACCCGCAATCACCCACGGCACAAAGACTCCCGCAAAAACCCACCTGGGCATCCCAAAGACAATGTCCGTTTCCCGAGCAACGTCGGCATAACCGTATCGCCAACAATAAAGCATCGTCCAAGTCATACACAGCAGCCACGTGCATAACACAATCGCTGCCTCGCGACGCGTACGCAACCAAACCGGATCCGGTTGCCCCAGATGGTCTGAACGGTTGGATTCCGAAGATCGTTTCATTGCTGTCCCGTTATCGAAGGGAGAAGCCGGCTGGTCGTTGACGCAAATCGTGGGATTCCACCCAGGCATTCGGTCGCCGCTAGTGTAACGCACTTCGGACAAGACTAAAACTACCGAATCCCAACCAGTCGGCAACGCTCTAACAATTGCCAGTTTCCATACCGTACCGGAACCGAATTGTGCGTTCTGGTTGTTGATGATGTTTGCCAAAGTTACACGGCTGTCCTCAGCCGTCTTGCGCAACTCCGGCCAAAGCATCACCGACCAGCTGGGGAACATTTCGCATCACCGACCATCTCGAGACAGCTGGGGAGTACTACGCTCACTTAAATATTCTCCAACATGGCGGTTGAATCACCAAACGAATTGGCTGGGACGCCCATGTGATTGAGCATGGTAACGAACAGGTTCGACATCGGAACGCCGCCAGCGTCGACAAAGCGACCTGGGTTGAGTTTTCCGCTGCCGCCGCCAACCAACAATGCCGGCAAATTGTAATGTGTGTGACGGTTGCCATCAGCGATCGCCGCACCATACAACAACATGACATTGTCGATCATGGGACGACCATCGACGTCTTCGGTATCACGAAGTTTGCGAACGAACCTGGCGAAATGCTCCATGTAATAGAGCTCAATCATCACTGTCTTTTCCAACATATCGTCGATACGATGATTATGCGTCAACCAATGGTGCCCTTCTTGGATGCCGAGTTGCGGGTAGGGGATGTTGCTCCCGTCGTTGGCCAACAGCAATGAGGCAACTCGGGTCTGATCGGATTGAAACGCCAGCGTCAGGATGTCGTACATCAGATCCCATCGCTGGCCGATTTCTTCAGGAGCTCCCTCCGGCGTCGGAACGTCCAGATCCGGGATTCGTTCGATCGCCTCAACATTCTGAATACGTCGTTCGACCGCTCGGATCCCCGTCAGGTATTCATCCAATTTGCGTCGGTCGTGGACACCCAGTTGCTGCCCGAGTGTCCTGGCGTCCTCGAGCACAAAATCGAGCACCGACCGTTGTGCTTGGTTGCGCCGGACGATTGACTGTTTTCGTTCCTCTGGCTTCCCGGTCCCAAACAATCGCTCGAACGCCAACCTGGGATTCGGCTCGGGCGTAACGGGCGTGGTCGGCGACGACCAGGAGAGATTGTATTGATAGGCGCAGGCATATCCCGAATCGCAGCTTCCGGAATTGTGGATCTCATCGCATGTTAGCTCGACCGACGGAAAGCGTGTAAGATGCCCCAAGGCTTGTGCTGCCAGTTGGTCCACAGAAATGCCACAGTGGATATCGCGTCCGGCCGTTTTCCGCGCTCGCGCGCCAGTCAGATACGTGGCACCTGCTCGAGCGTGGTCCCCGGGTCCGTCGGGGCCGGGAGTGGCATTCTCATGGTTCAGTCCGGCAATGATTTGGATATGCTGACGAAGCGGTTCAAGCGCTTCCATCGTGCGTCCGAGTTGAAAATCGCGTTCACCGCCGGTCGGCCACCAATTGCTCTGCACAACCCCGTTGGGAATCATGAAAAAGGCCATCCGCAACGGCGCCGGTTGTGACTGACCTGCCAAAGCTGTTCGCGAGGCGATGGAAGGGAACATGGGAAGTGCCATGCATGCGCCACCAACGCCGCGCAAAAATCTTCGCCGACTCAGCGATTCGTATCGTTGTTCCCGTCGCTTCGATCCTCTGTTGAATGCTTCGGCCATCACACTTCTTTCCGATAAAACTTCGCCAATTGCCGTCTGTCGGCATCGCCCCTTACAACTCCTGCCCGCGCATTAGCGTTCCGTAGGAACGCGCCGCCGCTGAAACTGCGGCGACCCGATCACATCTCCTATTAACACCGACATCCGCCCGCCGTTCTCCTCCAACCGCTGGACGATGTTATCGACGGTCGCCGCATCTGAGTATTCTACCCCGCGGCCGAGGGCATAGGTCAACAGTTTTTCCGTTACACAGTAGTAGAAATCCTCGCGTTTCTTGTCTTTGAGGACGGCTTTCAACTGACGAACCGTTTCAAATGTTTCACCGCTCATCAGTTGTCCCGCTGGATCGATCGGTTGCTGTCGGTCGGTATCGCGCCACATTCCCAGGGCATTAAAGTTTTCCAAAGCCAATCCGAGCGGGTCCATGCGGGCGTGGCACGAGCGACACAAGGCATTGTCGCGATGCAGTTCCAGGACTTCACGCAGGGCAGGTGTGCGATCGCCGAATTTTCCTGCCGACTCCTCCAACTCCGGCACCGGACCGGGCGGCGGGGGAGGCGGAGTACCCAGGATGTTGTCCAGGATGAAAAGGCCCCGTTTGACAGGCGATGTGCGGTCGGGATTCGACGTAATCGTCAGCAATGTCCCTTGCGTGAGGATTCCACCTCGCGGACTGTCAGCAGGCAATTCGACCCGCCGCATCTGACTCCCTTCAACTCCATCGATCTTGTAGTGCTCGGCCAACCGTTGGTTCAGAAATGCATATTCGCAGTCCAACAACTCAAGCAAGCTGCGATCCTCGCGCAAGATATACGCAAAGTGCATTTCGGTTTCCTGTTGCATTGCCCAACGCAATTCGGCGTCGAAGTCAATTTGTGGCCCGCGTCGACGACGAAAGCGACCAAACCTGCCTCGCGATCTACGGTCGATCTCCGCTTGTTCCTCAGCGGTCGGAGGTGGCAGGTCCGCCTCGATCACCGCACCAGCGTCAATGCGAACTTGCGGCACATCGCGCGACCGCAACCACTGTCCGGCGAAATTCTCCACCAAGGCCGCGCTGCGTGGGTCGGCAACCATTCGTTCCACTTGCGCGTCCAACTGCTCGCGAAGCTGACCGTTCTGTGCCAACCGAAACAGCTCGTCGTCTGGCATGGTCGACCACAGGAAGTACGACAGTCGCGATGCCAAAGCGAAATCGTCGACGCGTGGATACCGTTCGCCGTCGATTGGCGGATGATGCCCTTCGACCCGATACAAGAACCGCGGCGACGCCAGCACCGCTGTGATTGCCTGAGCGATGCCCTGCTCGAACGTTTTTTCCGGTTTGGAATACTCGCTGACGGCGATGCGAATCAATGCATCCATCGTCGATTCCTCAACTGGGCGACGAAATGCTCGAGTCGCAAACAGCTGTAGAACTTCGTGCGCGTACGTTAATCGCGCGGCATCGTCATCGGGTGGAGAGTCCTTGGTATAGATCCGGTCAAAGTTCGCCGGCTTCACCCATCGCTCTTTCTCCATTGGCCCGGCGACACGCACGCGAACAATTTTGAGGCGAATATACGCACTATCGGTGCTTCGTGGCGCATCCTCCAATGGCGGCAATGGCGTCACGGCACACCTTAGCGAATAAGATCCCGGCTGCCACTGGCGATCGAAATGATAAAAATACGATTCACCGTCGTGATAGACGAACGTCTCGTCGATCACTTCCTCACCATCCAAGAAAAACTTAACGCCAGATCGGAGGGAGTTATATTCGAACTGACCGTCCACGCGAAGCTCAATGTCAATCTCATATTGGCCCGCTGCTTCTGCAACAAACTCCGCGCGCAGGTCAGCTGCTTCATCGAAGCGGATTTCTCTCCCTGTAAGTGGCCGAGGGCGCGCATCGATTTGCTCACCGATAGTATCATCCTTTGTGTCCTGCGACCGTTCTTGCTCGGTCGGTATCACATCGATGAAGTCCGACCCAGCGTAGATGCGTTCGGCCGGCTGACGATTGACCAACGGTACCGTGGCGGCGACGATCTGTTCGGCCGCGGCGAGGTATTTTTCCGTCAACATCGTTGACACTGTCAGGACTTCGCCGATGTTATCGAACCCGTAGCCGGTATCGTCGTGCGGAAAATTCAACAGCACGTCGTAGTCGTAATCCAACAGGTCGGCGATGGTGTTTTGATACTCGATGCGATTCAATCGTCGCAGCACGCTCCGCCCCGGATCGGGATGGTTGGGATCGATCTGAAACACATCGCGTTTGACCCATTGGGCAAGTTTTGCCATCTCGCCGGAGGAAGGACGAACGGCGTCGACCGGCGGCATCACGCCCGTGCGAAGATTCTTCAACACACGGACCCACACCGCCGTGTCGTTGAGTATCGATTCGTCCTGCTCCAGTTTGTCAAACGCCAGTTGCCCTTCGGCAGCGCCGTCGCCGTGACAGTCGTAACAGTATTTTTGCAGAAACGGTTTGACCTCCGCGTGATACACCGCCTCGTCGGTGTTGGCTGATGAATCGTCAGCTATCACCGCCGCTGGTAAACAGGTCGCCGCGGCGGTGAGGAGGGCAAGTGTCAGGTTTTGTTGGCGGAAGGTCATGCCACGACTCCGTTGGCGGTGGGAATACGGTGTCGTAGCATTTTACTTGCCCACGAGTTCCCAGACAATTGTCGGGGGATCGTGGATAGGAGTAGTCGACGGGCAAAACGGCTCGTATGTTGCCCAACTGTCCCAGCTGGTCCGTCTTATTCTGCGGTGTTGCCGCAAGACGGCTGGGACAGCCGTGCAACTTTAGCCGTGCAACTTTGTCGGTGTCATTGGATCACGACAAAACGTGAACCCTGACTTGTCCGGACCAGCAGCAATATCCCGTCCTGCGAATCGCCACCATCGACTGCCTTACTGAATTCTTCCAAGGAGTTTACCGGAGTACGGTTGACGGCCGTGATGACCATTCCTTCCTCCAGACCAGCACGATCGGCGGCACCAGCGGGTTTTACGTTGGTAATCACCACGCCTTCGGCTTTCTTCATTCCCAACTGTTGCGCCACGTCGGCGGTCAAGTTCGATACCTCGATACCCAACCGCTCGAAGACCGTACCGCTTGGCTCAGACTCTCCTCGGTGCGACGGACGTGCAGTACCGTAATCTCCCGGTTGCTCCTCCGGAGTGAACGTCAAGTCGTGACGGCTGCCGTCGCGGATGATTGTCAAGGCATGTGGTGTGCCCATTTTGCTGCGTTCGACGAGAATCTGCAGTTCGTTGGGGCTGTTCACCGCCATTCCAGCGTATTCCACAATAACGTCACCCATCTGCAATCCCGCCTTTGCCGCGGGTGAGCCGGGGAATACGTCCGTAACCGCCACGCCTTCGCGCGGCTTGACGTGAAACTGGTTTGCCAAGTCGGCCGTCACTGGCTGGATACCAACTCCCAGGTAGGCTCTATGAACCGTACCACCTTGGACAAGTTGATCCGCTACCCATTTTGCCAGGTTTGCAGGAATTGCAAAACCGATTCCGTCGTTGCCGCCACTCTTGGACGAGATCGCAGTGTTGATGCCGACCACCTGCCCTTCCAGATTCACAAGCGGACCGCCGCTGTTACCCGGGTTGATTGCCGCGTCGGTTT
>JAGQPD010000641.1 GCA_020426865.1 Planctomycetales bacterium | reverse complement strand
AGCGTGCTTACGTCTGTGCCATCTACCTGGTATCCACCGCCATAAAACCAGGCGTTGGTTTCCATGATCCGTGCGGCGGCCTCAAAATCGATGACGCGATAGGTCAAATCAACGGGTGTCAGTGTCTTCTGCGACAGAAAAACATCGTCGAAAACGATCTCATCGGTCAACGTTACGGCACCACCCGTCTTGCTATTCTCACTGATGGGGAATTGAGCGTTCAATCGGAAATCGATCCGGTCCCCTAACGACTCGACGCTGACACCGACCTGATTGAAGTAGTTCTCCAACACAGATTCTTCGCCATCATACCAACCGCTGACCCCCAGGATCCTCGGCGAGCCGCCGAATCCCGCCTGCATCCAGCGGAAACCTGTACCGATGTTTGCACCCAATGCCCGTTCGTTGGTAATCTTCACCTGTGCGTCAATAAACGACAGTCCGTTGCCAACCGGCATGGCACCACGCCCACCGAACATGGTCTGCGAAGCATTCTGACCGTAGCCTGCAGTTTGATGCCACAGGCGAAACGGCGTCGTGCCAAAGAAGTCCATTTGCCCGCTACTGGAGACCGAGTAGGGCAAGTCAGACGCGTAGGTCTGTCCGACACCCTGTGCCCGAGTCGTCGTTGCCACGTCCGATAGCAGTAGAACAGCTATCGTCGCTACCGCCAAGGGAAGGCTGCCAATCACTCTTGAGCTGTGCAGTCGATGGGACACGACTTAACTCCTTCTTTCCGGTTCGACAAAACTCTTCGGGCCACCTAGCCGCTGAATGGTCACGAACGTCAAAACCACTACGACCCAAAAAGTCCGCGCAGTTTATATTTCAGGTTGATTTATCGGTCCGCTCGCCGCCGCACTTTATTCTGTTCCGGCCGAATAATCGTCACCGATTACCCAATCCCACATCGCCTCGCTATCGGAGACCAGCTAGCAATCCCCGGTTGGGCGTGCACGTCGGCCGATTTGCAAGTGATTGCACCCCCTGTACGCAATTGCGCCGCTATTCGACTTGTTTTGAAACGGGCGAATTGCTACGATTCGCGACCACGTCGAGATATAGCGGTTACTACAGGGGGAAAGGAGTCCTCGATGCACAAACAAGGTCGATTGGTCGCGGCAGGTTATCTGATTTTGGGTTGCTGCGTAGTTGTGGCCAGCATGATTGGGTGCGGCCCGGATGGATCACTTGGTACGAGTAGCAGAGGCAGCGGCGCGGTCGCTGTGATCGACCTGGACGCAGTCGCCAAGGAGCTGGGGCGCGATCGCCAAATCGAAGAGGCGTTGAAGCAGCGTGAGGCGTCGCTAGCAAACCAGTTGACAACGATGAACGCCAATTACCAGCAGCAAATTGATGAGAAGGCGCGTGCGATGGGCGCTGCGAACCACCCGCAAGTGACGACCATGAAACAGACGGCGTCACAAAACCTAGTCAAGGCCAAGCAGCAGGCTCAGGACAATTTCGAACAATACAAGCAAGAGCTTGTCGGACGTTTCCGTGAGGAAGTGCGCCCTGTCGCTCGGACCGTGGCCGAAAGCCGTGGCCTGACGGTAACCGTCACCAAGAACGACACCGTGTACGACTTCAGCCCTGGTGTGGACATTACGGCTGAGGTAATTCAGCGGCTGCGTCAATCGACATCGGTTGCCAATCGCCCGACGGATGTCCAGGCAACTCCGGCATATATTCCTCGCTAGTCGATTCGACCTCATCTTCCACAGAACCGGAGTCGGGCAGACCGGTATTGGTTGGGAATGATATCGTAGAGGCGGATTCGACGGTTAGGCCGGTGATTTGGTGTTCGTCGGTTTGCAGCGGGAACCAGAGTGCATAGTATCGAATGCGCGCCATCAGGTAATTCGAGTCGGCGTAACGTTGCCAGTCGTGATGTCGGCCTACGTAGCGCGCGGCGTTAAACTGACAGACCTTATGGTCACAGTCAGTCAGGAGCGTCCGGCGTGTCATGCCGGTATAACCTAAGGCGGGGCAGTGGTCACTTGGTTCCAATCGCGGGTATCTTCGCAACACGGGGTCGGTGGTATTGTACAGCAGCAGCAAGTGGTCGACGGCGCACAGTGCCTGCCCGTTGACATCACCCGGTTCGGGCCAGTGGTTGGCCATGGCCGCGGCCCAGATGACCACGCGGGGGGCGACAAAGGTACCGTTCGGGGGCGGGCCGAGCTTTCGCCCGTCCAACGTGCCGCCTCCCAGCAGGTGCATTGCCCCCATCACCAATCTGGCTCCGTAGCTGTATCCCATAATGCTGACGCGTTGGTCGGGGTTGATTCGCGCCAGCCAACAGGCCAGGAAGTACGATTGAACAGGGATCCGTTCCGCTTTCGCACGTGCATCCTTTAAGAACGTTCCCGGGACCGGTTCGCTGGGCCAGGCCCAGATCACGTGCCGCAGTCGCTGATCGCGCGCCAATCCACAGCGCATCAAATGATAGGTCTTGAACCCCCGATCATAAACGTATTTCATTTCCATGCGGTTGCCGTGGACGTATACCGTGGTGATCGTTGCGGGATCTTCTGTGGCGGCGAAGTCAACAGCGTCCGACGCGACCCAGCCCTGACATCGTACATAGCGCCAAAATTGAAAACGCTCGCAGCAGTTGCCTGTCGTGCAGGGGCGGCTGCCAAGGTGTCGTGTGCTGATCAGCCAGACCTCATCGCCGTCGCGGATGTCGCACTTGGGTTGGCCATCGGCGTTGACATATTCCAGGTGAAGACGTCCGCCGCCGAACGCGGGCGCCGCGCAAAGCCACAGACACAACAGGGGCCAG
>JAGQPD010000640.1 GCA_020426865.1 Planctomycetales bacterium | reverse complement strand
TGAGAACGGTAGGAAACCGCAGAGTCCGCTGAGAGCGCAGAGGGAGCCGATTTTTTTTTCGATCACGCCAAACGAATTCCCCCCTCCGCGCTCTCTGTGTCCTCTGCGGTAAATTTTGACCGCGCAAGGAAGGACGACTTGTTGGTCGCCGCCAACTCTGCGAACCTTTGCGGTTTTTTCCGGTAGAAGAGCGGTGGCGGATGCACCTTTCCGTGTGCGCTTGGGACCCTTAAAATATCTTGTCAGTCACGGACTAGGATAGCATCGTACCTTTCGGAAGCAGTGAGGAACACCGCCGTGCCTTCGTTGTTTGTAATTCAAGGCTGGGATCAAGGTAAACGGTTCGATCTGGACCGCGACGTGATCTCGATCGGTCGAGATGCCGGCAATGCCATCAGTCTGAACGACAGCGAAGTGTCGCGAAATCATGCGCGGCTTACTCGCCAGAGCCTCGGCCATGCGTTCGAGCTGGCGGATCTTGGCAGTTCCAATGGCACGTTTGTCAACAGCCAGCGAGTGGAATCATGCCCTCTTAAGAGTGGTGACCGGGTACAAGTCGGTCGAACTCTCATGATTTTTACTGCGCCCGACGAAGGGGACGCGGACGAATCACTTGCGGCAGTTGATATTGTGCCGTCCCCTTTGGCCATGAACGAATCGAGGATTGTCAAGTCGCTTGGCCAAGAAGAGGGGAGCCGGATCTTGGCGGACTTGGGGCCCAGTGAAAACCAATGGCTCGCCCGCGCTCGCAGCAACTTGCAAGTCATGTATCGCACGGCTTTGGCTGTGAGCCATACGCTCGATATTGACGAACTGCTGGGGCGAATCCTGGAATTGATCTTCGAGTGGGTTGAGGCGGATCGCGGCTGCATCATGCTCGTCAACGAAAAAAATGCCCGGCTCGAACCTACCGCTCGCCGCAATCGTCCCGGCCTGCGGACTGGTGACAAAATGTCGATCAGCCAGACAATTCTCGATTACGTTATGGAGAATCGGGAAGGTGTGCTGACCAGCGACGCGCAGGACGACCAACGCTGGGATACCGCCGCGAGTATTATCAAGTTGGGTGTTCGAGAAGCTATCGCCGTCCCGATGCAAGGTCGCTATGGCATCGTGGGCGTGATCTATATTGACACGTACACGTCGCCAGGCCAGTCGATTCACCAAAGCAAGCCGCCCAATCGCTTCCACGAAGAACATCTGAAGTTGATGATTGCCATCGGCCATCAAGCAGCGTTGGCGGTCGAGGATACTTCGTATTATTCGGCGATGGTCCAGTCAGAACGACTGGCCGCCATCGGCCAGACAATCGCCGGTTTGTCCCACCATATCAAAAATATCCTGCAGGGGATTCGCGGTGGAAGCTACTTGATCGAAGAAGGTTTGAACGTCAACGAAGCAGAAGTTGTGCGAAAGGGGTGGCGGATTGTCGAAAAAAACCAGGAGAAGATTTCTCGTCTCGTGCTCGATATGCTCACGTTCAGCAAACAACGACAACCCGATGTGCATCCCGCCGATTTGACTTCGGTTGTCGCTGATGTCGTTGAACTGATGCAATCTCGCGCCGATGAACGGTCGATCGAATTGCTGTTTCAGCCCGATGCGGATTTACCGCAACTTTGTTTCGACGGAGAAGGTATCCATCACGCCGCTCTTAACGTCGTCACCAATGCCATCGATGCCTGCGAAAACCAACCGGCAGGACGGGTTGTTGTTCAAACCGGTCTTTCTGCGGATCGCAAATTCGTCGAAATCAACGTGACCGATAACGGCGAAGGTATCGCACCAGAGGATCTGGAAGGAATCTTCCGGTTGCGTCAGTCGACAAAAGGCAATCGTGGAACCGGGTTGGGGTTGTCCGTCAGCCAGAAGATTCTGCAAGAGCACGGTGGACAAATCACCGTGAGCAGCAAGCCCGGCCAAGGAAGCTGCTTTGCGCTGACGTTTCCCGTCGTGCTGCCCGAGGACGACGGCCCTGCGGATCGTCCGACTTTGGCCGATTTGGAAGCCGAACTGCGCCGGATCGAGGCACAGGGGGAGTGATTCCGCGTGGGCGGTTCACTTGCTTCGGTTCGCCGGTGCCCAACCCGCCGGCATTCCTACAAACGGGTTGAACCGCTGCTCCTGGCCAATCGTGGTGGCCGGGCCATGGCCCGGAAGAACCACCGTTTCGCTCGGCAACACGAACAACTTCTCGTGAATGCACCTTTGAAGGTCTTCAAAGCTGCCGTCGGGAAAGTCGGTCCGACCGATGCTGCCACGAAACAATACATCGCCACCGACCAAGAGATAGGGTTGGCAGTGTCGGCATAGAAATACAACGTGTCCACACGAATGCCCTGGAGTATCGAGCACTTGCAATTCGATCCCGGCAAACCGGAGGCATTCCCCTTCGTCGATCAGCCGATCAGCTGGAGGGCTCACCAGTGGTAGGCCAAAGGGTGCCGACAGGTTTTTTACTGGATCGGTCAGCTTCGGGGCGTCGTGGCGGCCGATGATCAGTGGTGCATCTGGCCACCGCTGCTTCATTTCCGCGTTTCCAGCGATGTGATCGCTGTGGCCGTGCGTGTTAAGGATGGCCACGGGAGTCAAATTGTTTTTGGTGAGCAAGTCCACAATTTTTTCCGGTTCCAATCCGGGATCAACGACCAGGCACTCCGAATGGTCGGGCCGGTGGAGGATAAAGGTGTTTTCTTCGAAGGGGTGTGATAGCACACTGTGGCAGCTGACGGATTGGTCGTTCATTTTTTCACTGGGCATGGGAGGGGTGACTTGATAGAATTCGCTTGAGGAATGTTTAAGGAAATGGGTTAGGTAAGCACCGACGGTCACGCGGAATGGCGTTTTCGCGCGGTTGCGTGGCCGACGGAGTTGCCGCTTAACCTGGTCCTATTACTGTGGCGATATTTTGTATGACCGGCAACCTGTATCGCGCAGAGAAGGCCGACCGGTACGCCAGCGGTGGTTCCGCCAGGGACCTAGGGCAGGCCGGAGATTTAGGGACGAATCGACGTCGAAATGAAATCGACCCCATCGACCCAGGGGGCGATTGCGACGACGACCAACGGAAGGAGACCAGCCTGATGATGTATGGCGGAAACAAGCGGCTCGGAGCGCAATCCTGCATCCCCTTTTTGATGGTGGCAGCGGTTCTGGCGCTTGTCTGCCGAGCGGAGGAAGCGGTCCCCTCGCGCGAGGCTCTCACTGAGCCCGTCTATCGAGTTACCCGTTCGGTCAACGAGCCGAAGGCGCCGGCCCACCCGTTGGATCCGTGCTTGTGTATGGCCGAGAAAGCATTGCAGCACGTGCAAGCGAACGTGGACGATTACACGTGCATGGTCCGCAAGCAAGAGCGGATGGAGAATGGTACATTGTTGCCGGCGGAGACATTTTTCGCCAAAATCCGTAATCGTAAGATGCAAAATGGCAAGACGATCGTGCCATTTAGCGTGTACTTGAAATTTACCGAACCGGCCGCGGCGCGTGGTCGCGAAGTCGTGTATGTGGAAAACGCGAACAACGGCAAGTTGTACGCCCATGAAGCGGGAATGAAGCGGTTCATGAAGGCGTGGCTCGATCCCCACGGACCCATCGCGATGCGCAATAACCGCTATCCGCTCACCGATATCGGCGTGGAGAATCTCACGTCGAAATTGATCGAACGCGGCTCACGTGATCGCCAGCATGCGGAATGCGAAGTGAAGGTTATTCCGGGTGCGAAGATTAATGGTCGAGTTTGCACATGCATCCAGGTGATGCACCCGGAACATCGTCCGTACTTCGATTTCCATGTTGCTCGGATTTTTCTGGATGACGAGTTCGGGTTTCCTACTCGATACGAAGCCCACACCTGGCCCACGAGTGGTACAGGTAAGCCCGAGTTGATTGAGGAGTACACTTATTACGACGTGCAAGTGAACGTCGGATTGACCGACGTGGATTTCGATCCAAGCAATTCCAGTTATCAGTTCTAGGGGGTGACGTCGTCGACGCAACCAGGGTAGCGGATCGCCGCTGATCTTGTTGGGTTTTTACCGTAGAGAACACAAAATCCCTTACGAGCGCGTAAGAGCTTGTGTTCTCTTCGTCTCTGCGCCGAAAGTCACACCCGTGAAACCGCGACCGCACGATGTCGTGCGCGCAGATGGGCAAATTGAACTTCGAAGTGAGCAGCAACCACTTGGGGCTTCTGGACGATGTGGCACCGTTGGGTTTCTCATCGCGGTGCCCGAACGATGGGCCCGATCCAGGGGTGGCGACGGTTCTGGCGAAGCGGTATACTGATCATCCGCTTCGTATTGTTCTTGTATGCAGCCACTGTGATTTTAGCGATGTTGTTCGAAGAGTACCTGATCTTTCCGGCTCCGCGGCCCCAGGACGGATACGACAATCCGCTCGGGCTTCGCTTCGAAGATGTCACATTCGATGCGGCGGATGGAACGCGGTTGCACGGTTGGTATTTCCGTGATCCGCAGGCGCGAGGCCATATTCTGTATTGTCATGGCAATGCGATCTGCGTACCCCAGTTGGCCGAATTTGCTGATTGGTTACGGGCACGCACGGGATATAGCGTGCTCGTGTTCGACTATCGCGGATACGGGCGTAGCCAGGGGCGACCGCGTGAAGCCGGGGTGATGACCGACGGTCGTGCCGCTCGCCAATGGCTTTGCGATCGCGAGGGCATCGCCGGTCGCGATATCGTGCTGATGGGCCGCTCGATTGGGGGAGCGGTGGCGGTCGATCTGAGTACCGATGTTCCCCATCGTGGATTGGTATTGGAGGCGACGTTCAGCAGCCTCCCGGAAGTGGCTGCGGTCCACTTCCCGGTCCTCCCAGCTCAGTGGCTAATGCGAACCCGGATGAATTCCGCGGAAAAAATATCCCGCTTCCAAGGACGATTGCTCCAAATGCATGGCACGGCCGACGAAGTCGTGCCATTGGCGTTGGGCCAGCGATTGCACGCGGCCGCCACGTGCAAGAAACAATGGGTGATTCTGGAAGGTGTTGGCCACAACGAACATTGGCCGGAGGAATATTACGTGCAGCTGGACGCGTTGCTCGACGAATTATCAAGCCACAAACCCGCTGCCGGATCGGATGCAACAAGCCATGGAATGGTCCCACTACCTACCAACTAAGATTGTCTCCGGTGGACAGACGGGTGTCGACCGTGCGGCATTGGACGCGGCCATCTCGCTGGGGATTCCCCATGGTGGGTGGTGTCCCCGCCGCCGGTTGGCCGAAGATGGTCGGATTCCCGACGATTATCTGCTGACCGAACATGCGTCGACCGAGTATTGGATGCGTACCGAACAGAACGTGATCGATTCCGATGCCACACTCATCCTGTTCTGCGGCCGACTGACCGGTGGCACTCTGTTCACATTTCGAATGACTCGCAAACATCGCCGACCGTGTTACCGAGCGGATCTCGATAGCGGTCCACCGCTCGATCCGATCCGAGAATGGCTCGCTGATACCGACGTCGAAGTCCTCAATGTCGCCGGCCCTCGCGAATCGACCCATCCTGGAATTCACGACGATGCCTATGCTGTATTGGTGGCTCTATTGAGCGACGATTCCCAAGACGATTCTAGAGACGATTCTAGAGACGATTGACGAAACAGGGATCTAGATTCCACTACAGTGGCACAAGGCCCAAGTCGGGCGACAGGTCAGGGGCGTCGTGGTCGGCCGGTTCCGGGCCGGGGCTGGGTACGATCGACGATTCGAACGCATCATCCGTGTCCGATTCGTCGCTCCGAAATGGCGATCGTGCGGCCTCGGCGGACCCGTCTTCCTCACTCGGCTCCAGAATGGTCGGTCGTCGTGTTTCATGCGGCCGACCACGCCCCATATCTTGTGGCTCGCGCAATCCAGGGACGAGTACCGGGGGGGCTGGTGCAAAACCACCCAAATATTGATACAAGGCCCCCAAGCTGGCGGCGGATATCAGTACCACCGTCGCCAAGAACCTGCCAGGATATCGCATCGATGTGCCTCCTCCATGAGGCCGCTAAACTTGAAGGTACGTCACCGGTTCGCAATTTCCGCCACCCGCAATCGTGCACTGCGGCTGCGCGGATTGCGCGCGACCTCATCGTCACTAGGTCGTATCGGTTTGCGCGTGATGATCGCATAACGTGCGTCTTGACGGAAGGCCTCTTTTACCCTTCGATCCTCCAATGAATGAAATGATAGGACTGCTAGCTTGCCGCCAGCTTGCATGATCGAAGGAAGCCTTTTTAACGCAATCTCCAATGACTTCAGTTCGTCATTCACGGCGATGCGTAGCGCTTGGAATGTCCGAGTCGCTGGATCGATCCGTTTGTAATCGTTCCCTTGACTGCCTTGATGTCTCGGTTTCGGAATCGCCTTGCGTACAATCATTGCCAGCTCGTCTGCTGTCTTGATCGTCTGGTGCTGGCGTGCATCCACGATGGCACGGGCTATGCGTCGGCTGAAACGTTCTTCACCATACGCAAAAATCAAATCTGCCAAATGCTCGCTGCTCAACCGATTCAACAATCGCCAGGCGGGTTCTCCACGCGAGGTATCAAATCGCAGATCCAACGGACCACCCAACTGAAA
>JAGQPD010000639.1 GCA_020426865.1 Planctomycetales bacterium | reverse complement strand
CTGGTGCGGTGATCACATCCTTGGGGGCCTCGGTGGCGATCGTTGCTTGTTGGCGTTGTTCTTCGTTAAGCATTGCGAGCAGTCCTCGCGCCATGTCTTCCTCTTCACCCAGCACTCGCAAGCCGGTGCTCGGGCCGACTCGTACCTCAGCTGGGTTCGCCCCCAAGAATAGTGGCGTGCTAGCGACAATACCTTCCACCGTTGAAAAATTGAGTGACAAGTGATGTCCTTCGATACGCCACCCCCACGGTTGATCAGTGCTTGGCGTGCCGTAGATGGCCAGCCAGTACTTTTCCGGATCGCGCCGTTGGTTGACATCGGCCTGGTCGCTTTCCAGAAGTCGCAACACATTCTCGAGATTCATGATCGAGGTCGCCTTCAAATACCCGGCCGAACTCAATGTCGTATGGAGCAGGTGGTGCGCTGCTCGGCGTTGCTCCAACGACAGATCTTTGAGCTTAACACCGGTCCGGTCCTTGGGGATAAAGTGCCAGTCCGTACGTTCCGGCCCGTCGAACTTGAACGTGATCTGCTGCTTGAGTTCCGGCGTGAGGGTATCAAGAAATTCATTGGCAGCACTCACCATTTGTACGGCGATGGGGCCGGCATCCTCGTGAGCCGATGCGATATTGAACGCGCCGACGATCAACAGCACGAAACCAAGCGTACGGCACGGTCGCAAAAAACGATGAATGGACATGACGATCCTTTCGCGGAGGGTGGAAATGAATACAGGTGGGGCAATGGCGGAACGTCAGCGATTCCGTCAGCGATTCCATCGTCGTGATTATGTGTAATCTGCGAGCAAAGATCCAGACCTTAAGAATCGGTTCCGTAGCGGGAATTCGTGGGTAGCACTCTCCTTGCCAGTTGTTAGGATAGTGTCAGATTCTCACCACCAGACCAAAGCGGGGAAACGGGGAAATAGTTTGATGGATTCACGCACCAGAATCGCTACAGGTTCCTGGACAGCGGCACTTGCCATCGTGGCAACGGTCGCCCTCACCTCTATCGCTCCGACGTTCGGAGCAACGCGACCCCCGAATATCGTGTTTATCATTGCTGATGATTTGGGGTATCGTGAGCTGGGATGTTATGGTCAGCAGAAGATTCACACCCCGAACATTGACGCACTTGCGAAACAAGGGATGCGTCTGACGCACCATTACTGCGGGGCCCCCGTTTGTGCGCCATCGCGATGTGTGTTGATGACGGGCAAGCATGGGGGGCACGCCTGGGTTCGCGATAACAGCGAGCATCAGCCGGAGGGACAAAATCCGATTCCGGATGCGGAGGTGACAATCGCAGAAGTCCTCTCCACGCGAGGATATGTATGTGGTGCGTTTGGCAAATGGGGGTTGGGATATCCTGGTTCCGAAGGGGACCCTTTGCAGCAAGGCTTTCAGCGATTTTTCGGCTACAACTGCCAACGGCACGCACACAGCTACTACCCTGACTACCTTTGGAACGATAACAGTCGAGTGCCGCTGGATAACCATCCTGCTATTCCAGGGCACGCAAGCTTGGCTGAAGGAGAGGATCCCCACAACCCGGCAAGCTACAGCAAGTTCAAAGGAACCGACTACGCTCCCGATCGCATTCAGAAGCAAGCCATTCAATTCGTGCGTCAGAATGCCGAACGTCCGTTCTTTCTGTACTATCCGACGATCATCCCCCACGTCGCATTACATGTGCCAGATGAAGAACTGCAGCCTTATCTTCGGCAGGGATGGTCCGAAACACCCTTTACCGGTGGCGGTTACACTCCGCACATGACGCCGCGCGCGGCATATGCCGCGATGATCACGCATCTCGATCGGCATGTGGGCGAATTGATGAACTTATTGCACGAGCTTGGCTTGGACGAAAATACCATTGTCGTGTTTACATCCGATAACGGCACGACGCATCTGGACAAGGAGGTGGACGCAGAGTTTTTCGAAAGTGTCGGCGAATTGCGTGGCTTGAAGGGCTCCATCTACGAAGGCGGGATTCGCGTCCCGGCCATCGTGCGGTATCCACAACATGTCGCAGCGGGCGCGGAATCCAATTATCTCTGCGGCTTTGAAGATTGGATGCCAACGCTCGTCGAACTGACTGAAGTGGCCAACGCTGATAGTAGCGATGCTCCGCAGTCTTCGCCGCTGCCCGACAACATCGACGGCCAGAGTTTTGCACCAACGCTTCTTGGCCAGCAACAAGCACCGAGGTCGTTCTTGTACCGTGAGTTCAACGGCTACGGTGGCCAGCAAGCGATTTGGCAAGGGCCGTGGAAGGCGGTCCGAGTGAACCTTCATCGCGGACAACACAAGACGGAGCTTTACAATCTGGAGGCAGATCCCAGCGAATCAAGGGATGTGGCCGCCGACCATGCGGATTTGGTCCATGATTTGTCACGGTTAATGGCCAGCCAACACACACCTTCGCAAGTCTTCCCAATGAAAGCACTGGACAATGGAGAATTCGATGACTAATCGGAAACAAATCGTGGTCTTATTTACGTTGTTCATCATCGCGTTTTTTGCGGAAAACGACGTGCATGGGAAGCTGACGGTGTATACCGATCCAGCCGAGTGGCAAACTGCGGCGGGCGACAACGTGCAACTTCTCGACTTCAACGACTTGCCGGTTGGAAACTGGGAAGTTGGCACGCAAGA
>JAGQPD010000638.1 GCA_020426865.1 Planctomycetales bacterium | reverse complement strand
TGCTCGATTGGCTGGCCGTCGATTTTATGGAACACGACTGGAGCCAAAAGCATCTATTGCAGATGATTGTGACCAGCGAAACGTACCAACAAAGTTCGCATGCGTCGCCAGACCAATTGATGGTAGATCCGCGGAATCGTTTGTTGACACGTGGGCCACGGTTTCGCGCTGACGCCGAAGTAGTTCGCGACATTGCCATGTCGGTGTCGGGATTGATCACCCATAAGCTTGGCGGCCCCAGTGTGATTCCTCCCGTTCCACAGAATGTGTTGGATTACAACTATACGTACCCAAGCTATTGGAAGCCGGCGACAGGTGCCGAACGATATCGCCGTACGGTATACGGTTTTCGCAAGCGATCGATGCCAGATCCGGTCATGTCGGCATTGGACGCTCCCAACGGCGATTTTGCGTGTGCAAGACGAACGCGGTCCAATACCCCATTGGCGGCACTGACGGGATTGAACGAGCCGATCCTTGTCGAGGCTGCTCAGGCACTTGCATTGCGCATCCTGCGTGAAGCGGGCAGCGACAACGCATCACGCATCACGCACGCCTATCGCTTGTGCGTTTCGCGCGATCCGACGGAGAACGAAATTGCCGCACTGCAACAGTTCCTCGAATCGCGACAGAGCCGCATCGCCGACGGTTGGCTTGATGCCCGGGCTGTCGCGACCGGCGATCCCGATCGGTTGCCCGAATTGCCCGAAGGTGTTACACCCAACGACGCGGCCGCCTGGACACTCGCTGCTCGAGTTCTCTTGAACTTGGACGAAACGATGAATAAGAATTGACTCCGTCAAGCTCGCGTGAGGAATCGCGTCATGAAAACACAGAACGACCACTCCGCCAGTCACACGGCATCCGTTCGGTCAGCCAGGCTGCCAGCGGACACCCCAACGCGTCGGTGGTTTTTTCGGGAATGTGGGGTCGGGTTAGCGGCGGCAACCGCCGGGTGGTTGTTGCAACGCGACGGACTGGCGGCGACGCAGGCCAACTCTGTCAATCCTCTGGCACCGCGCGAACCCCATTTTCAACCCAAGGCCAAGCATGTGATCTACATGTTCCAGGCTGGTGCCCCCAGTCACCTTGAATTGTTCGACTACAAGCCGGAACTTGCCAAGCGGGATGGGCAACTGCCGCCAGCGGAACTGCTTGAGGGCTACCGTGCCGCGTTCATCAATCCCAACTCCGCACTACTTGGCCCGAAATACAAGTTTGCCAAGCACGGCAATTGCGGGATGGAGCTGAGCGAATTGTTGCCATACACAGCGGAAGTTGCGGACGAGTTGTGTCTGATTCGGTCGCTGCAAACGGAAGCGGTCAATCATGCACCGGCACAGATCATGATGAATACGGGATCGCAGCAGTTTGGCCGTCCCAGTTTCGGAGCGTGGACGCTGTACGGTTTGGGAAGTGAAGCCGACAATCTTCCGGGCTTTGTTGTCTTGACCAGCGCGAAGGGAACCAGTGGCGGGGCGAGCAATTATGGTTGTGGTTTTCTACCGACGATCTACAGCGGAATCCCGTTTCGCAATGCCGGCGATCCGATGTTGTACCTGACGAATCCCAAGGGGATCGACGACGAGACTCAACGCGCATCGCTCGATACGCTCAATCAATTGAATCAATTTGCCTTTGATCGATACGGCGATCCAGAGATCAACGCCCGGATTCAAAGTTACGAGATGGCCTATCGGTTGCAGAGCAGTGCCCCCGAACTGATGGACCTAAGCAGCGAGTCGGCCGCGACGCTGGAGATGTATGGGATTAAGGATCCGAACGAGGCGAGTTACGCGCGCAATTGCTTGATTTCCCGACGATTGATCGAGCGGGGCGTGCGGTTCGTGCAGCTGTTTCACGAGGTGTGGGATCAGCACGGCGATCTCACGGCGGCGATCAAGCGAAACACGGAGCAGACGGATCGACCCAGTGCGGCGCTAGTCAAGGATCTTCGCGATCGCGGTTTGCTTCAGGACACGTTGCTGATTTGGGGTGGGGAATTCGGCCGCACACCGATGGTCCAAGGGGGCAACGACGGCCGCGATCATCACAACCGAAGCTTCAGCGTGTGGCTAGCCGGTGGCGGCATCCGCGCTGGCTACACACACGGCGAGACGGACGAGCTAGGTTTCAATGTGGCGAGTGGCCCGGTCCATGTGCATGATTTGAATGCCACGCTCTTGCACTTGCTGGGATTCGACCATACAAAACTAACGTTCCGGTTTCAGGGTCGCGATTATCGCTTGACCGACGTGCATGGCAACGTCGTGCGTGATATCCTGGCGTAGCCAACGCCCTGAAATCACTTCGTCTTGTTCACCCCGATCCCGCCGAGGATAAAGGAATCGCGATATGGTCCCTTGGTCGCGCCCCGCCGCTTCTGCCGTTGTCCTTTTGCTGGCCAGCGCGGCGCTGCTGGCATCTGCTGCTACTAGTGTCGCTGCTCCGAATATCGTCTACATACTTTCCGACGATCAAGGGTACGCCGATACAGGGTTCATGGGTAGCAGTGAAGTGCTGACCCCGCAACTGGATGCGTTGGCCAAATCCG
>JAGQPD010000637.1 GCA_020426865.1 Planctomycetales bacterium | reverse complement strand
GAAAATGACGATCTTGCGAGTCGGATCTTCCAGCAGTCCTTCCAGCAATTCGTGGAGCCGTTCCAGTTTACTACTGTATTCGGGTTCCTGTTGGTCGATCAAATACGTGCTGTCGCAGGCCATACGTGCCATCAACAAAGCTTTTTGGAGCATCAACAGATCCATTTCGGTCAGGTACTTCTTGGCCATGATCCGAGCGGCAGCGTTCATGTGCGAGCGACATATATCTGCCTGTTCGTCCGTGGGTTCGATCCGCACGACTTCGTCGGTGCGTTCGGGCAGTTGCCGAGCGACCTCCGAACGATTGCGCCGCAGCAGGATCGGCCGCAATTTGTCGCGCAACTGATCCAACGCCTGGTAACCCAGCGTTTTCCCCCGGTCGTCGACAACATGATGAACATGAAAGAACTCATAGGCAGGGCCAAGCAAGTGTTCGTCGACAAACTTGACGACCGTGTAGAGCTCGCCGAGCCGGTTTTCCAGCGGCGTACCCGACAACACCAATCGGAAGGGACTCTCCAATTGGCGAATTACGTTGCTCGTCTTCGATTCCCAATTCTTGATCCGTTGTCCTTCGTCCAGGATGATCAGATCCCACGGCACGATCTCCACGGCCGAAAGGTCGCGAACAACCTGTTCGTAGTTGCATATCGTAAAGAACGCGTCGGTGTAGTATTGTTGTGTGCGTTCCAGACCACTGCCCATAATCAATTGCGACGAACGGCCGCTGAACCGAGCAATTTCGCTGCGCCATTGACTCTTTAGCGATGCAGGGCATACGACCAAAACCCGCTTGATATCGGCCAGTCGCGCGAGCAGTTCCGCAACACCGATCGATTGGATGGTCTTACCAAGACCCATATCATCCGCCAAGATCGCACGGCCTGCCCCGACGCAAAAGGCGATACCATCCAGCTGGTACGGCATCAGGGTGGCATTGAGCAGCTCGGTGCGCATCGGGTGTTCGTCTACGTCGGCGCGAATCTTTTGGCACTCGCCGCGCAGACGCTCCAGAGTCAACAGGCGTTGGATGTATCGTTCCGCGTCGGGGTAGACCGTCACTTCGCGCCCGGCATGCTCCAAGGCGGCGATTTTCGCCATCACGGCACGGGCGTTCTGCGTGGGCGTCTCGGCCGCATTGCCGATGATCTGCGTGATCGTTTCATCTTCGGTGGCCGGTAGATAAAACAACAATCCCCGCGGCTCGGTATACGACACCCCCAGCGATACGCGTTTTCGCCGATAGCGACGCCCGAGCTGCTTCGCGGAAAACCGTTTCTTAACCTTCGCTTGCACGTTCAAAATGTGCTTGCAGGTTCCGATCAGGTTGGTGCGGAAATCGGCACAGCTGCAGAATGATTCAGCGGGCTCGAATCCACGAAGGGCGACACGATAGGTTTTGCCCGAGTTATGGCTGGTCACGACGTAATCGGTCCACGGTTGATTCGGGACAGTTGCCCGCACCGTCATCTTCTCCTCTTTCGCCCGCTTCTCGCGGTCGGCCAGGACTCGACGTAATAATTCGTCACGCGTCAGATGTTCTAGCGGCACACTTTCGTCCGGTGGCTCGGCCAGCCCGAGGGCGCTCTTGGAGTCCAACAGGTACTCGAACGCCGCACCCATATGGTGGCAACTCACTTCGCATTGGTCGCAATTACACAGCAACTGGCGCCGGCGTCCGGACTGCAACGTGACGGTAACAATTGCCACGCCGCCATCGAGCTCGCCATCATGAACCCGTACGCGATAAAGATCGCCACCGAGATAGACATCGCGATCGTATTGGATTTCAAAAAGCCGGCCCCCCTCACGGATCAGCTTTGCGCCGTCGTCTCCGAGCAATTGGCAGGTCTGCGAGTAGGTCAACGATCCGAGTCGCTGCCGGAACGCGTTGCGCTCGCGCTTCTTACCCTCCCCTCGACCACCAGAAGGCTCCCTGTTCCCTTTTACTGCCGTGCGGGCCATGCCAATAGACTCCTTATAACATTCCATTTTCGCTGTGGCTGATGCATTTCCGTAACGCACTTGATGGCTTTTCGGAAAAACATCCGCGGTCGTTTACCCCGCGCGCCGTGTATGGGGATTATTGGAACAGGATTGTTAATTCCATGCAAGCAGGCCCGTGATTGCGTCCGGGATTCTAATCATGATGCCTCTGGTTGTTGGCGACCTTTGGTGCCGTCAGCCGCTAGCACTTTGTCAGTCGCGGTAGTAGCGGATGAGCGCTGCCGTGGAACTGTCGTGTTCGACGGCCTTGCCGGATCCGTCGAGCTCGCCGATGATCCGATTGGCCAGTACTTTTCCCAATTCCACGCCCCATTGGTCGAACGGATTGATGTCCCAGATCACACCTTGCGTGAACACGCTGTGTTCATAGAGAGCGATGAGTTTTCCTAGCACTTCGGGCGTCAATCGGTCGGCGAAGATTGTCGTGGATGGGCGGTTGCCTTCGAACGTCTTGTGCGGGATCAGCGATTGTTCAACGCCCTCCTGACGCAACTCGTCGGTCGTCTTGCCGAACGCGAGGGCCTCACCCTGGGCGAGAATATTGGCAATCAACAGATCGTGGTGCTTGCCTATTGCATTCAGCGGACGACGGAATGCGATGAAGTCGCAGGGGATCAGGTGCGTTCCCTGATGGATCAGTTGATAAAACGAGTGCTGGCCATTTGTGCCGGGTTCGCCCCAATAAATCGGCCCCGTCGCATAATCCACGACAGCTCCGTCCCGGGTAACGCGTTTGCCGTTGCTTTCCATCGTCAGCTGTTGCAGATACGCCGGAAAACGATGCAGGTATTGTTCGTAGGGCAGAACGGCAACGGTGTTGGCGCCAAAGAAGTTCGCGTACCAGACATTCAACATCGCCATGATGACCGGCAGGTTCTGATCGAGCGGTGCCGTGCGAAAATGTTCGTCCATTTGATGAAAGCCAGCCAGCATCTCGCGAAAGCGATCCGGGCCAATCGCAATCATCGTTGACAGGCCGATGGCGGAATCCATCGAGTACCGTCCGCCGACCCAATCCCAAAAGGCGAACACATTTGCTGTATCGATGCCGAATTGCGCCACCTCCTTCAAGTTCGTCGAGACCGCCACAAAATGCTTGGCTACCGCCTGCTCGTCACCAAGCTGCTCCAGTATCCACGACCGTGCACTGTGTGCATTGGTCATCGTCTCGAGAGTCGTGAATGTTTTTGAGGAGACGATGAACAATGTCTCGGCGGCGTCCAGTCCCTGAGTTGCCTCGGCAATGTCCGTTCCATCGATGTTGGAGACGTAGCGGAATGACATGTCGCGGGGTGTGTACGATTTCAAGGCCTCGAATGCCATGACAGGGCCGAGGTCGGAGCCTCCGATGCCAATGTTGATGACATTCCTGATCCGCTTGCCTGTATGGCCCAGCCACTTGCCTTCACGCAAGCGGATGGCGAATGCCTGCATCTGGTCCAACACCGCGTGAACATCGGGGACAACATCATGGCCGTCCACCAGGATCGATGATCCCGCGGGAGCCCGCAGAGCCGTATGCAACACCGCGCGACGTTCGGTGTTGTTGATCTTCTCGCCAGCGAACATCGCATCTCGGCATTGGGCCAGCCCGCGATCTTCGGCCAGACGGACCAACAGGCGTAACGTTTCTTCAGTGATGCGATGCTTGGAATAATCGAAATACAACTCCAGCGTCTGCAGCGAAAACCGCTCGCCCCGCTGGGGATCCTCTCGAAACAAATCACGCAAATGGCGATCCTTAATCGCGTTGTAGTGCGTTTGCAATATCTGCCACGAATCCAAACTCGTTAATAGCGTCTTCGGTTGTTCCATAACGTAGCCCCCTATTTGCAGTTTTCGCAGTGCCGCCGTCGCCGCATCTTCAAGTAACCGTTTCATCCGCCATATCGTATCGAATGCGTTGCGAAACCGATAGGAGGCCCGCGCTGTCGTTCGTGCGTGGCCGCCGAGTTGGTTCACCCAACATCGCTACACTGCCGTCTTCCCAAGTCCTTCGTAGCGAGATGCCATGACAATACCTGGCACTGCTAGGTAGTGGTACCTAGCAGTGCAAGGTAATAATACCTGATGGTTCAAGGTATTGGGACTATCGGTCCAGACGATGTGTCACGCAAAGAATCTTGGCCCCCTCGCCCGGCAAGCCGGCGAGGGGGCCAAGTGCAACATCGGAGCG
>JAGQPD010000636.1 GCA_020426865.1 Planctomycetales bacterium | reverse complement strand
TGGTTAGAGCACTGGATTGTGGTTCCAGGTGTTGGGGGTTCGAGTCCCCTCAGCCACCCTAACAACCAACCTCCGCTTCGCCGACATATGCCGACGTTAAGCAGGGGCGACGTCCACCTGCCTTTGGCGGGCTGAATGTGCCTGAATCGGCTCGCTTGATCTTCTCTTGGGTAGCACTGGGCTTGCATTAGATTGCGTTTTGCTGCTTCGGTCGTTCGAGTCTGTGACGTCAGCTTCACTTGCGGCTTCCCATACGGCTTCACTTGCGGCTTCCCATACGGCTTCACTGTCGAGCAGCCGGGACGGTGGCCTTCAATTTGGCAATAATCCGCGGCGATTTCGCCAAATAGTGGACGACGTGTCTCGAATAGCGGGTGGATCGGGGGCTGACAGTTGCCCGGTCCCAACTTGAGACCGATCCATGAAGATCAACGCACCGAACATTCAACCGACCTTTCCGTTACCGGCCTCCCGGCTTCGCCTGTGGAAACGGGCCATTGTCGCCCGTTCACCTGTTACATGGGGGCTTCCGGTCGCTGTCGCAACGGCGACGGTCGCGTTTGGAGGTGGACTGCTTGGGGCGGTATGCGGGGCGGCGTTGGGTGCGGCGGCCGTGACGCTTGTCTGGCGCGCTCGCCGTGACCTGCTGCGCGACGAAGCGATCCGCGAACTTGTTCGCGATAGCAACGCCGTTCAAGATCGGCAACTGCGGCAATTCGCCAGCGAACTGTCACAGATTGGCTACCAGGCCTATGCACACATCGTGGAACGAATCGTTACGTCGAAGATGCGGATCGAAGCGGAATTGCACCGCGGCGGCGCGGTAACCAAGGAGAAGGAAGAGCTGGAATGCCTGGTCGATCGCATTTGTGTTGGCGCGTGTCAAGAAATCGGGCACCTTGTCCAGCTCGACCGATCGTGGGCGGACGCCGTTGTTGCGGACAGCGATGACGACTGGAACCGCTGGCAAGACCGGCGAAGCCAGCATGAGACTCGGGTGCGGACTGCTTATGTAGAGCTCGCTCAAGCTGCGATGCGCGCCGAGTTGTTGCTCACACCGTGGCGTCGGTCACGCGAGTCGGCGACTATGGACGAAGCGATGTCAGGTGCTATGCTGGATCGGTGCATTGCGCAGTTGCGAAACGAAAATGAAACGACCCGAAACGTTCAAGAACGAGTGCAGCGAGAATTTGGTGGAGAGCGACATGACTGACCTAGGAAGCGTCGTGAGTGTGAACATCGGGTTGCCGCGGCATGCGTGGCAGCGTGGCCGCAACGTGGACACTGGGATCTTCAAAGCTCCCGCTACAGGTCCGGTCGTCGTAGGTGACGCGGGCTGCGTCGGAGATGGTCAGGCGGATCGACGCCATCACGGTGGACTCGATAAGGCCGTATACGTCTACTCCTGCGAATACTATGAGTACTGGAAACAACAGTTGGGTCGCTCGTATTTGCCGTGGGGACAATTTGGCGAGAATCTGTCACTGTCGGGCGTGACCGATGAATTGGTCTCGATTGGCGACGTGCTGCGGGTCGGATCGGTCGTCGTGCAGGTAACTCAACCACGCGTTCCCTGTTTCAAGTTGGGACTGCGGTTGGGCCCCGCGATTGTCCAACAATTCCATCAGTCGCAACGCAACGGTTTTTACGTGAGAGTACTGGAGAGGGGAGAGGTAGCCGCTGGGGACACCGTGGCGATCATGCAGCGCGATCCCGGCGGTATTTCCATTGCGCAGCTCTATCGCGCACGCTTCTTTCAACCCGATCCGATGCTTTTGCGACGAGCGGCGGAGCACCCGGCGACTTCCACCGAGTGGCGTGGCGAGTTGCTGGAGGGGCTGGACTAACCGAGAGCCGGTCCGGCCGGCGACCAGATGGCATAGCGATTGCCACCGGACTGCTTGGCTGCATACATCGCCCGATCCGCGGCTGCAAGCCACGCCTGGTGGTCGCCGAACGTGGTCGAATAACCCGCGATGCCAATACTGCACCGAATCGACAGTGTCAGCTCGTCGTTGATGGCCGCTGGCACGTTGATCTCCGCCAACAGGCGGTTGGCAATGCGGGCAACGCTGGGATCGCTGCCGATAGTCTCCACATTCTGCAGGATGACGACAAATTCGTCACCACCGAACCGGGCCACAAAATCGTCTGGACGAAGCATCCGGCGGATCCGTTCGGTAAATAGAGACAGGAGCGAGTCTCCTGCAAGGTGGCCGTGGCCGTCGTTGATCGTCTTAAGCTGATCGATATCCATCATCATCAGCGCCGTTGGCGTCAAATGGCCGCGACAGCGCTGGAAGATTCGCGGCAATTCGATGTCGAGCCCACGGCGAGTGGCAGTTGACGTAAGTGGATCCAAGCTTTCGACGACCACGGCAACACGTGCAGTCGGATCGGGAACAAATCCCACCAACAACCATCGCCTCGCCCTTGGGGCGGTTGTCGGGCCGTTCTTGGTTGGCTCGTCGCCGATCGCGTCAATGGAAAAGGCTCGCACCTCCAATGTCGGGACGGCCTGGGCGGCGGGAGCGAGCAGCAACCGTGTGCCGGACGCGAGCTGCGGCGTCAGCGACAGGACGTCATGGAGCGAAAGAATTTCGCCTTGGTGGCGTGATGTGCAACGCGGTTCGACAAGTGAGGCGGAAAGAACGCCGGCGGCGGAGGTGAACGTGAGCGGAGCCAGCCGCTGACGTGCTCCAGGATTGCTGTCCAAGATTGTGTTGGCGTCGGCGTCCACGATCAACGCGACGACATCGGGGGATTGCCAAAGGTGGGCGAAAATGGCGAAGTCCCCCCCGCTTGGTATACCGATGGGGGGTCCGTGTCGGGTAGCATTCATGGGGATTCCCCCGCCAATGAGGGGGCTTTGTGTTCTGTTTCGGTGAAACCGGTCGTTAAAGTCTATGCAATTGGAATATTTTGTTTAGACTGATCGTTTTTACTATCGGCAGGTAGAGGGGGCGAGGTGCGCGACGATTGGATGTTGTCGCAATGTCAATCGAATTGCAAGGGGAGCATCCAATGAACGAATCGGTGGGTACGGCATTGCAACCGGCATATGACGTCGTGCGAACGCTTCGACGCCGGTGGAAGCGTGTGGTAGCCGTGGGGACTTTCGTCCTGGCGTTGGCGATTGTGGCGCTGGTGGTTTGGCCGCGTACGTATGTATCGGAGGGGGAGGTTTTCGTGCAGATGGGGCACGAGAGCGTAGCGTTGGACCCGACAGCGACGACCGGGACCACGGTTCCGATTTTTGAGAATCGAGAGAACGAAATCAATTCGGCGTTGGAGATGTTGCAGAGTCGGGAGGTGCTGACTCGAGTCGTGAAGCGGTTGTCGGCGACGGTCATCCTCAACGGGATCATGACGGAGGAGGGCGTTGGTGTTGGGGGGCCGGAGGACGGCAACGGTCTTGTGGCTTACTGTCAGGAGACGGTGGAAGGGGCGGCCGATTCGGTAAAGCGATGGATGGACCGGGGCGAGCCGATTTCGGAGGACGAGCTGGCGGTTGTCAAGCTGGAAAAATCGGTGAAGTTTGAGCATCCACGAAAGTCGAGTGTCATCAAGGTAACGGCCAAGGCGAAGTCGCCGTATTTGGCGAAGTTGATTGTGGACACGATGATGGAGGAGTTCCGCGAGGTCCATCGCGGGGCGAACCGCATTGATGGATCGTCGGCGTTTTTTGCGAAGAAGAAGGACGAGTTATACGACGAGTTGCAGTTAGCGGCCGATCGCTTGAAGGTGCGAAAGGACGAGTTGGGAGTGGTAACGATCGAGGGTCGACGGAATCTGTTGTTGACGCAGTTGGAGAAGATTGAGACGGAGCTGGTGGAGGCCAAGACGGAATTGGCGACAAGTGAGGGGCGGTTGCGTGGCATTGAGCGATCGATGTCGTCGTTGGAGCCACGGATTGACACGGTGCAGGTGAGTGTTGCGAACAGTGCCAAAGACGGCATGCAGATTCCGTTGTACGAACTGAAGATTCGCGAGAAGGAGCTGGCGTCGAAGTACAGTGACGATCATCCAAGTTTGGTGACGATTCGCGAGCAGGTGCGGCAGGCCGAGCAGGTTGTCGACGGCCAGTCGTCGCAGAGAACGGAAAAAACCAGCGACATCAATCCGGCCTACGTTCGTATGGACACAGAATTGGCGGTTGAGCGTGCCAATCTTCATTCGTTGGAGACGCGGCATCAAGCATTGTTGGCAGGGCAGCACGAGTTACGTGATCAGTTGGCACTGGTCACGACATCGGAAAAAGAGATCATGAATCTCGAGCGTGAGATGGAGTTGCTTGACGAGCATTATCGCACGTATTCGCAGAAGTTGGAGCAGGCGCGGATAACGGATCAATTGCGAGTTGACAAGATTTCGAATTTGAATTCGTTTCAAATGGGGAGCCTGGTGCGGAAGCCGGCCAGCCCCAAAAAACGGATTGTACTTGCACTGGGATTGTTGGCCGCAGTATTGTCGGGCTGTTGTGCCGCGGTAATGGCGGATTACGCTGATCCGAGAATGCGAAATCTGCAGGAAGTCGAGCGAAAGTTGGACATTCCGGTGTTGCTGTCGGTCCCGCGGTCACCACGCCATCGGATTCGCGTCTAGTTGCACCGTCGTCGACTGCCGGCTGCTGGCAACGTATCACCAGCGAAGGTGGCTGGGTACCTGGAAGAAGTATACCGTATGAAAACGAAACGAAAAGATAGTGACGCAACGCCGTCGCAAGTGAAGGGGACTCCTGAGCGTAGAGAGCCGCCGCCGCGTCAGCGGCGTCATGTTCAAGATATGCATGATCGCTTCGACGCACTCGCCATGCAAGTGCGGCAGTTGTTGTTGACGGAAAGCGGTAAACAATCACGCGTGGTTGGTGTTACCAGCTGTGAGCGCGGTGAAGGGGTCAGCACGGTGGCGGCCAATCTGGCAGTGAGTGCGGCGGCGATCATGGGGGATCGCGTGTTGTTGGTCGACGGCTGCACGCAACACCCGGCAGTGGCAAGCCAATTTCGCGTCGCCAGTGCTCCGGGGCTAACCGAGGCCCTCACCGGTAAAATCGGCTTGGAATCATGTTGCCATACCACTGGCGTAGCGAACCTGTCGGTTATGCCGATTGGCGGCGCCGCGGCACAAAACGAAGTGATCTCCGACGCGATGACGCTGGCAGAGATGTTGCGTGAGCTAAGTGGTTCATACACGTTTATCGTCGTCGATATGCCACCCGCTCTTGAATCTGGAAACTGTTGCTTGTGGGCAGGAGCAGTCGATGGATTGTTGATGGTATTGGAGGCCGGAAGAGTCCCTGCGGAGGTAGCGCAGCGGACAAAGCTACGGATGTTGAACCTGGGAGTGAAGGTTCTTGGTGCGGTATTAACAAAGGAATAGCGATTGGGACCTGTTTGATTGTCGTGCAAAGTCACCTATGGTTTTTAAGACTGTTTTGCGAGGACTCGGCTTGGGAGCCGGCGCTACGAGCGAGTTGCCGGCGGGCATGTTGTCCGTGGAAGAATTTGAAAAGTTGCTGTTACGGGAACGCCTGCGAACGGATCGAACGCATCGCTCGTTTTCCGTCGTATTGATGGACGTCATTAGCGATCGATGCCAGGGATTGGTGCAGATCGCGGCCGTGGGACGTCGGCGATTGCGGTTGACCGACGATGTCGGGATGATGCCTGGCGGTCGTCCGGCCCTGTTGTTGCCCGAAACGGATGAAAAAGGCGCCTGGAAGGTGGCCAATGACATGCGTGATCTCTTGCGCGACAGGGTGGACTTCACTTGTGATGTGTATGTCTATCCGACACCGGAGGACAGGAGCCAATTCGACAGCGGCCAATTCGACGAGCGGTCGGGGGACGACACGAGCGACGAATTTTCGAATGACGGCGCGATGGCGGACGACGAACTGGACAATGTCGGGATAGCGTCGGCAGAATCGACATCGCCGGGGCGTACGCTTGCGGGCGAAACCTTATTCGTTCGCGGTTTGCCGGCATGGAAGCGGGCGATCGACATCTTGGGTGCCGGCTTGGGACTAATGTTGTTGTCGCCGGTAATGGTCGCGTCGGCGGCGGCGATCAAGGCGACCAGTCATGGCCCCGTCTTTTTTACGCAGCCGCGGGACGGAATTGGCGGACGTCAGTTTACGATCGTGAAGTTTCGCACGATGGTGGAAGACGCGGAGGAACTCAAGCAATCGCTGATGGACCAGAACGAGCAGGATGGTCCGGCGTTCAAGATTCGTCGTGATCCCCGGATTACTACCGTTGGGCGTTATCTGCGGAAGACCTGTATTGACGAGTTGCCACAGCTGTGGAACGTATTGCGTGGAGACATGTCGTTGGTAGGACCGCGACCGATGTGCTCGAAAGAAGCCCGGATGTGTCGCGGATGGGAGCGGCGCCGTTTGGACGTGACGCCTGGAGTAACGTGTATCTGGCAAGTTGAAGGAAAGAATCAAGTGCCGTTTGCAGATTGGATGAGGATGGATATTCGTTACATAACCGCTCGTGGATTCGTCAAGGATATGACCTTGATTCTGCGGACGATTTTGGCCGTGGTATTGCATCGCGGTTCCCACTAAAGCAAGTAACAACGGACAGCCGTGGACATCTTCTTGGCAGCTCACCGCGAATCGCCAGGCCCCTCGCGCGGACCGTGGCGTGTTCTTGGCTCACGACTTTGGCAGGCGCTGTTTGGCGATTCGCTCCTGGCCAAAGGGGGGTGGTCGTTGTTGGATCAGGCGATTGTCAGTGGCACCACATTGGTGACGGCTGCCTTGATCGGCCGAACGAGTGGCAAGTTCGGAATGGGCATCTATGTGCTGGCCTGGTCGCTGGTCCATTTCATACGAGGGGTCCAAGAGCAAGTGATCTTCGCCCCTTACATGGTCTACTGCAGCCACCGAACCGGAACACGTGCCCGCTGGTACGCCGGCAGTTCGTTGGTCCATCTAACAGCGTTCATTGCCGTGGCGGCGTTGGCATTGAGTATCGTGGCAGTCGTCAGTTGGAAGTGGGAAGCCGCTTTCGCGGAACTGGCGTGGTTGTTGCCCGTGGTCATTCCGCCAATGATGTTGCGGGAATTCGGCAGGCAGTACTTCTTTGCACATTTGCAGGCCGCTGCCGCGACGCTTCTCGATGGCCTCGTTGCCGCCATCCAGTTGTCCGCGCTGGCCATGCTTTGGTCGTGCGACGGCCTGAACGTCAACCGTGTCTTTGCGGCGATGGGCATTGCTTCGCTGGTTGGTAGCGGAAGCTGGCTGCTGTTGCGACGGAGAGCCTTTCAACCACGTCGCCGGCATGCCGTGGTGGCGTGGTGGCACAATTGGACCTTCGCCAAGTGGGCGCTGCTCAGCCATCTTGTGGGTACCACGATCCCGCTGTTGATGCCGTGGATATTGCAGTTGGTTCACGGCGAGGTGGTAACCGGCGGCTTCGGCGCCGCGACGACGGTCGTCGGTCTGGCCTCGATGATGATCATGGGCCTGAGCCGCTACATCGCGCCCAAAGCCGTCCACGCTTTTGCACGGTTTGGATGGCCCGGCCTGCGTACCTTTCTTGTTAAAGCCGGCGCGCTCTATCTTCTCGTGTCGGGAGGCTTTCTCGTCGTTGCGAGCTTTGGTGGCGAGGCGCTGGTCGGTATCATCGTCAGCGATAGTGGAGGTAGCGGGACGACGATGGTGTTCTTGGCGGCTGCACTGATGGCAACGTCCATTGGGATGATCGCCGGTAACGGATTATGGGCCGTCGACCGCCCCGGAGATAATTTTGTGGCAGACTGTGTGGGTGTGATCGTCACACTTGCCGCGACCGTGGTGCTGGTCCCATCGTGGTCAGCCGTTGGTGCCGCCGCGGCAATGTTTGGCGGATCGTTTTCCGCCACTGTCACGAGATTGTTCGTCTTGCGCCGCGTAGTGTTGAAGTTGCCAGCAATGGAAGTGTCGGCGGGGGGCGTAGGATGACCACCGGACTGCAGATAGGATGTATGATCATTGCGTTCGCTGTGCTGATGCCATGCCTGGTACTACTGATCGAGGTATTGGCTGCGGCATTGCGTGGCTATCGCTCGGAAGTGTTATTGTCACCAGCTGAACCGCGTCCACGATTGGATGTGCTCATCCCCGCCCATAATGAAGCGATCGTGATCGCTCAAGCGCTGCAGTCGGTCAAGCCGCAATTATGCCCGGGTGATCGAATGATTGTCGTCGCAGACAACTGCCAGGATGACACCGCGAACGTGGCGCGACAACATGGTGCGACGGTCATTGAACGGGATGACTTGCAACATCGCGGGAAAGGTTACGCTCTGGACCTCGCGTGGCGGCAATATCGCGATACGATCGCCCCTTATGTGCTGGTCGTCGATGCAGACTGTACCATGTCCTCGCATGCCATCTCCTATCTGATCCGCGACGCTCGGGAGTACGGTTGCCCGATTCAGGCTGATTACCGATTGACCGATTCCGACCCATCGGATGCGTCCGGCGGTCTGGGGTACATGGCGATGTTCATGAAGAACTACGTGCGACCGCTGGGACTGACGAATTTGGGGTTGCCTTGTCTACTGACCGGCTCGGGGATGATGATCCCAGCCGAGCAATTGGGGAGGGTCAGCCTGGCCAATGGCAACACGGCGGACGACATGCAATTGGCGTGCGACTTGGCACATGTTGGACCCGGTCCCCGGTTCTGCCCGCAGGCCGTCGTGACCAGTCCGTTACCGCCCGACCGGGCCAGCAAGCAGGTCCAACGCCGCCGCTGGATACATGGACATGTGTACACTATTTGTCGGGAGGTACCGCGGTTGGGGTGGCGGGGGCTGCGGCGTGGCGACTTGCGGCTCTGGGCGTTGGCGCTGGAGCTGGCAGTTCCTCCGCTGTCGGTCTTGGTGGCCAGTTGGTGTGGCGCGATGCTGTTGGCGACAGGGATATGGGGGGGGTATGGAGCTGTTGGGCCGCTGGCGGTATTGACGGCGGCGGGGGTGGCGTTGGCGTTGTCGGTGGCGGTGGCTTGGTGGCGATTCGCTCGTCGGGAAGTACACTGGAGCGTTTGGGGGGGGCTGCCGTGGCACGTGATGTCGACGGTAGTGGTCGCCGCAGCGGCGTTGGTTCGGAGGCAGGGCTGGGTGACAACACGGCGGCACGGCGGAATCGGCCCTGGGGGCAAGCTGGAGCGTGAGGCTGGGAGTGGTCGCGAGGGGGCGGTAGCGGCGGAGACGACGGTGCAATGATTACGGTTCCGGTGAACGAGCAGCGGCCGATAACGTTGATCGGCGGTGCCGCGTGGTGGATGTTTGGACTGGCTCTGGTGGTGATAGCCACCACGTATTTCTGGGCGGATCATCGCTGGGAGACCTCGACGATGCCGGAATTCGCGGCGGAGGTTGAGGAGATGTCGGCGAGCACGGGTGGTGGGCACATTTGGCGGCGGTTTGGATTCATCATGTTGGCGGGTATGGGGGGCGTATTGGTTGCCTGGCCGAATGGCAATCGCGTCCGGATCCATGGATTGCTTCCCTGGTTTGTCTTGGCGCTGTTTGCCTACAGCATCGCATCGGTCACCTGGTCCCTAGAGCCGGCGATTACGTTGCGGCGAGTGCTGGTGTTGGTTTTCTGTTTTATTGGCGCCATTGGGGTGGCGCGTACGTTAGGTCCGCGGCAGGTGTGCCTGTTGTGCCTATTATTGCCGTCATGGTTCTTGATGTTGGGAGTTGTGGCGGAATTGGCTCACGGGACATTTCGGCCTTGGGTCGGCGAGTATCGATTTGCGGGGACGATGCATCCGAACGCTCAGGGGTATCATTTGGCGATCGCATTTCTGGCGGCGAACAGTCTACGGAAGCAGGCGGGGGGGTACACGGGGATCTTATTGGTGTGGATGGTGGTCATGTTTAGCTTTTTGGTCATGACCAAATCACGGACGGCGGTGGGGGCGGCGGTCCTTGGGGCGTTCACGTTGTGGTGGTTGCAGACACCGATTCGGTTTCGGGTGCTGACCGGGCTTCTGGGTGCGAC
>JAGQPD010000635.1 GCA_020426865.1 Planctomycetales bacterium | reverse complement strand
ACCCGCCCAGGCACCGATGAAGTATATGGCAGCCAGACATGTGCGTGCGGTGATATTCATTAAACGCCCTCTAATGGTCCCGTGGAATCGCCGAACTCGGTGGCCGGTACCCCCAATTTATTGAGCATCGAGACGTAGAGGTTCGACATTGGTACGCTATTGCCGACATCGACGTGACGCCCTGGTGTTAATTGTCCGCCGCCTCGACCGGCCAGTAGTACCGGCAGGTGACTATGGTCGTGGCGATTGGGATCGGCCAAGCCGCTGCCGTAGAGCACCATAGAGTTGTCGAGAAGGTTCTGGCCTTCGCCATCTTCCGTGTTCTGCAGACGATCGAGGAAGTACCCCAGTTGCTCGACATAGAACCTCGTGATCTTGGCGATCTTCTCCAGCTTTTCCGGATTGTTGTCGTGATGCGAAAGGTCGTGGTGCCCTTCGGAGATGTTCAAATCCGGGAAGTTGCGGTTGCTGCCGTCGTGGGCCAGCAGGAAGGTGCCGATGCGGGTGGAATCGGTTTGGAAGGCGATTGTTAGAATGTCGAACATCACGCGAATGTGATCCGGATACGTTCCGGGGATACCTTCCGGCAGATCAAATTCGGGGACACTTGCAACGTCAAACTTCTCGACACGCTCGATCCGCCGTTCCAGTTCACGAATGCTCGTGAGATACTCGTCCAGCTTGCGTTGATCGTTCCGCCCCAACTGGGCATTGAGCTTCTTCGTGTCTTCGCTCACGAAGTCTAGCAGTGACTTTTGCAGGGCTTGGCGTTGGGCCAAGTTCTGGGCTCGCTCTTGGGCCGAACCAGCGCCGAACAATCGCTCAAAGGCCAGACGCGGGTTGCTCTCCGCGGCCACCGGGGTCGTCTCCGAACGCCAGGAAATATTGAACTGATAGGCACACGAATAACCTGAATCGCAGTCGCCTGATTTGCGCGCACCGTCGCATGACAGTTCAAGGGACGGGAAACGCGTGAGGTGTCCCAGATGTTGAGCCGCGGTTTGGTCCACCGATACGCCCAAGTGGATGTCTGCACCGGACGTCTTTCGGGGACGCGCACCTGTCAGAAACGTGCTGCTGGCACGAGCGTGATCGCCGGCTCCATCGGGGCCAGCGAAACCGTTGCGATGTTCAAGGCCACTGAAGATCTGCAGCGCTTCGCGAAATGGCGCGAGTGGTTCGAGCGATTCGCTCAATTCGAAATCCCGTTCCAGCCCACGGACTCGCCATCGATCGACGTTGACGCCGTTAGGAAAATAGACAAAGGCCGCGCGCACCGGCCGCCCAGCACTTCCGTCGGCGGCCGCCAACGCGGGTCGGACCCAAGGTGCCACGGGGAGCGACGAGAAGGCGGGCATTGCCAATCCAACGCCCACTCCCCGCAAGAATACTCGGCGATTGACTCCACGAATCTGACTCATCAAGGGTTCCTCCTGGATGGTGGCTGAGGCTCTCCGTCACCGCGCCGCAATTGAAATGGCGCACTTAGGACAACCCCTTCGATCAGGGTACGGATATTGCCTTCGTCTTTGTTTAGCTCTGCCACGATCTTATCGACCGCCGGCGCGTCATAATACTCGATTCCGCGTCCCAAGGCATATGTCAACATCTTTTCCGTTACGCAGCGATAATAGTCTTGGCGTCGGTCGTTGGCAAGAATATCGATCAGGTCATGGGCGTCCTGGAACGGCTCGCCAGTGGCCAATATCCCGGAGGCGTCGATCGGCTCACCGTTCTGGTCATCCCGCCATTGGCCGAGTGCATTGTAGTGTTCCAGTGCCAAGCCGATCGGGTCCATGCGGGCGTGGCAGGACGAACACAGGGGATCGGCGCGATGGCGAACCATCTGTTCGCGCATGGTTTCCGTCGATGTTCCTCGACCCCGCCGGTCCTCCAGTGGCGGGACGTCGGGAGGGGGGGGCGGGGCGGGCGGGCCGAGCAAGTTTTCCAGGACGAACAGGCCCCGTTTGACCGGCGATGTGCGAGTTGGATTGGACGTGACCAACAGGAAGGTACCGTGGGTAAGGAACCCTCTCCGATGGCTATCGGAGGGCAGGTCGACCCGGCGCATTTCTCGACCCTCGACACCCGGTATGCCATAAAAATTCGCCAGCGACTCATTGAGGAACGAGTAATCTGCGTCGAGGATATCGAGCAGCGACCCGTTGGTTTCGACCAGGTTTGCGAATAACATTTCTGTTTCTTGTCGCATCGCTCGTCGCACGTTGCGATTGAAAATCTTATTCGCCTCATTGCTGTTGCGAATGCCGAGCACGCGTCGCGCATCCATGGCGATTCCTTCGACATCGCGAGTTCGCAACCATTGACCGGCAAATCCTGGCACGAACCGTTGGCGGCGTTCGTCGGCCAACATCCGCTCGACGTGCTCGCCAAGACGCTCACGCAGCTCCCCCTTGGCCGCCGCGTCGCGCAAAGGCTGGTCCGGCAGGGACGACCACAGAAAATAGGACAACCTCGAGGCCAAGGCGTAATCATCGATCGGATGGATGACGGACGGATCATCGGGCTGGGGTTGCAATTCCGTCCGGAAGATGAACCGAGGTGACGCAAGAACGGCAACGATGCCGTGCGCCATCGCGTGTTCGAAATCGACGCCTTCCAGCTGGTCGGCGAAATGAACCATCTCCACCAGACGCTGCAGGGTCTCTTCATCAACGGGGCGGCGAAAGGCCCGGTCGGCGACGTCACGCAGGACGCGGCGGGCATACTCGTCACGCACCTGATGGTCGTCCGCTGGGTAGCCTTGTGCGAAGAGACGCCGGTATTCCTTCGAGCGGTTGCCGCTGCCGTCCTCTTGGAACATCCATTCGTCGACGATCTCGGTGGCGGCCTTTACATATTTCTCAGTCAACAACGGCGATACGCTCAGGACGTCTCCAATTGTATCAAAGCCGTAGCCGCTATCGTCTGGCGGAAAACTGTCACGAACGTCATAATCGACCCCGAATAGATCCTCGATCGTGTTGCGGTACTCTTCGCGATTGAGCCGGCGGACCGTGACTCGCCCGGGATCGGGATGCTCAGCGTCAATGCGAAACACATGGGCTTCGATCCAGCTTGCAAGTGCGGCACGGTCCTGGTCGCTCGGTTGCGTGGCGCTCGCGGGCGGCATGAGATGCGAACGAAGATTTTTCCAGACGCGTTTCCAGTGGTTCAAGTCGTCAAGGTGCGCGTCGAGTTCTCCCTCGAAGTCCAGCGACACGCCTCCTTCGTCGGCCCCGTTGGCGTGGCAGTCGAAACAGTGTTTTTCCAGTAACGGACGGGCCACGGTTTGATACGATTCTTCCACAGCGTGCACGCAAGTCTGGATCGTCAGCAGGCAACCGGCGACGACCAGCGGGACCATGGCCCGCGTTCGGTAGCAAGGCAACCGATTGCGAATAAATCGGCCAACAAACGGAGACTTGGCATGGGAGCGGCAGTGAATGGGGCCGGGCATGCGGTGTCCTCAATCGCGTAGGGCAGGAATCGGACCGTACTGCGACGAAATGCAATGGTGGTCAAGGTGGGAGGCATTGAGTAGCGCAGTTGTGACGGCGCAACTCGAATGGCCATGGCCTCATTGTAGCAGGTGGCTCAAAACAATCCCATACCTGGCGCGGAAATCTCGTCCCCCGGGGCAGGGCCGTTTATGCCGAGTAAAACTCCTGAAACGCCTGCATTTCACCCAATCCCCCTACGACGAGCGGTACTCGTTGATGGATTTCTGTTGGCTCAATCTCCATGATTCGCCGCCTTCCATCGGTCGCTGCCCCGCCGGCCTGCTCCGCCAAAAAGGCCACCGGGTTCGCCTCGTACAGCAACCTTAACTTACCGTTGGGATTTTTGGCGGTCGGCGGGTAGAGGAAGATGCCTCCTTTAAGCAGGGTGCGATGAAAGTCCGCCACGAGGGAGCCGATGTAGCGGAGTGCATAGGAACGTCCTGTTTCTCCGCGGCGCAACGCCGTGAGAAAACGTTGGTAATTCGTCGGGAAGGTCTCGAAATAGGCGTCGTTGCAGGAATAGATATTGCCATTGGTTGGCATATGGATGTTTTCATGACTGAGCACGTACGCGCCAATCGACGGATCTAATGTGAAGCCATGGACGCCGTGCCCGGTGGTATAAACGAGGATTGTTGACGAGCCGTAGACGACATAACCGGCAGCCAACTGTTTGACACCTGACTGCATGACTGCACGCTGCGGATCGTCTTCGGGTGAAATGCCTGGCGGAAGGGCGAGGATCGAAAATATCGTCCCCACGCTGACATTCACGTCGATGTTGGACGACCCATCGAGTGGATCAAACACGACGACGTATTTCCCTTCCCCCTTGCGTCCGTCAAAAACGATCGCGTCCTCGTTCTCTTCCGATGCGATAATCGCTACGCTGTCCCGCATTCCCAGGCAGTGAATCAATGCCTGGTCAGCATAGATGTCCAACTTCTGTTGATGCTCGCCTTGCACGTTGATCGCGTTGCTGCTGCCGAGAATATCGAGCAGTCCGGCACGTCGGACCCGCGCTTCGGTCATCTTCGTGGCCAATGTGATTCCTGACAAAAGCCATGAAAATGTCCCAGTTGCGTGTGGCCAGTGCGCTCGCTGCTGGCGCAATATATGCTGTTGAAACGTCGTGATACTGGGCTTCGTGTCGACGAGTGGGATGCGGGTGAGCATTCGTGCCTCCTCGGAGGTGCTGGCAACTACCGAAGGTGAGAGCAACGTGGCGGGCCATCGCAACGTGCCCGTTAGGACAACAATCAGGCAACCGGCATACGTGCAAAAATCGCGCCGCAAATATGCGCGCCGTCGGTATCCGGCATGTTGCGGGAATGCCTGGGAAATGAGTAACAAGGGCGTCGCAATAGCACGTACGCCCAGTGCGAATCCGCACAACCACGGCGGTTACCGCTCGCCAGCGATCACTCCGTACGATCGGCCGAGTCGGCATAACCGTTCGGGTGTGCGTGATGCCATCGCCAGGCGGATTCAATGGTCTGGCGGATGTCAGTATACCTCGGCTCCCAGTCCAACTGGCGAAATGCCTGTTGGCTGTTGGCTACCAGTTCGGGCGGGTCCCCTGGTCGACGTTCCGTCTCGATTGTGGGAATCGCGTGGCCCGTGACCGCTCGGCACGTTTCAATGATCTCCCGGACGCTCACGCCAACGCCGGTACCGAGATTCAGCTTCCATGCGACGCCGGGTTCCAATCGCTCCAAGGCGGCCAGGTGCGCCGTGGCCAGGTCGTCGACGTGAATATAGTCGCGGATGCACGTGCCATCGGGCGTGGGATAGTCGGTGCCGAAGAGCTTTAAGTGATCGCGCTGGCCTAATGCGACTTGCAGCGCCAGTGGAATCAGATGCGTCTCGGGCGTATGGTCTTCACCCAGGGAGCCATCGTCAGCCGCGCCGGAGGCATTGAAGTAACGAAGGGCGGCGTACCCCCAGTCGTAGGCGTGAGCGTAGTCGGCCAACGCCTGTTCGATTACCAATTTCGTAAAGCCGTAAGGATTGATAGGAGCTTGCGGATGGTCATCGGGAATTGGTACTGTCTGTGGCAGCCCGTAGGTAGCGCAGGTACTGGAGAAGACGATCTTCCTAACATCCGTGGCGAGCATGGCGTCTAGTAGCGACAAAGTGCCAACGACATTATTGCGGTAGTACTTGGCCGGGTTTGTTACCGACTCACCAACGAAGGCAAAGGCTGCGAAATGCATCACGGCGTCAATCTTGTGCCGTCGCATTATCGACTCGATCGTCTCCCGCTCCATCAGATCTGCGACGATCAGCCGGTCGGGCGGTACGGCGGCTTGATGCCCGAACGCGAGATTGTCGACGACCACCGCGTCATGCCCGTTGTTCAGTAGAATCCGTAGAGCGTGTGAGCCAACGTAACCCGCCCCTCCAGTGACCAACACTCGCATCGCTTAATTCCGTCCTTGTCTGCGCGGCCGACACGGTGTTCGACCGTCTGGGTTTTTGAACCTTGGTTACTTCTATTCTCCGCTGGTACCATTTGGCGCTGGGTACCATTTGGCGCGGGTCCCGCGCTCAAGTCGTGAGGAAAGACCGGGGCGGGACCCCGCGTAATATAGCAGTTTCGGCAGGCACGGCGGTAGGCGGATTGACTACACAATCCCGTAGGCGAGCATAGCGTCGGCGACTTTGACAAAGCCCGCCAGGTTGGCGCCCCGCACATAGTCGACGTAGTCGGAGTCAATTTGACCGTGGTTGACGCAACGTCGATGGATTTCGCGCATGATCTGCTGCAATTTGCCGTCAACTTCTTCTCGCGTCCAGGACAGTCGCAAGGCATTCTGACTTTGTTCCAGTCCGGAGACGGCGACACCCCCCGCGTTGGCCGCCTTGCCGGGTGCGAACAAGATTTTCGCCTTGCGGAACAGATGCACGCCTTCCAGTTCGGTCGGCATGTTGGCTCCTTCACAAACGATCTGCACGCCGTTGTCGAGCAATAACTGAGCATCCGTGCCACTCAATTCACTCTGGGTTGCACAAGGAAACGCTGCCTGACACGGGACCGACCAGGGGCGTTGGCCCGGATGGAAGGCAGCCGACGGATAGCGATCGACATATTCCCGCAGTCGGCCTCGACGTACTTCCTTGAGGTCTTTGATGAATGCCAGTTTGCTGGCATCGATTCCAGCCGGGTCATGGACGAAGCCCAGGGAGTCGGACATGGTAACGACCTTCGCCCCCATTTCGACGAGCTTCTCCGCCGCGTAGATGGCGACATTGCCGGATCCCGACACCGTGCAGGTTTTCCCTGCTAACGAGTCACCACGGGTCTGTAACATGTTTTGCGCGAAGTACACACAACCGAATCCAGTTGCCTCGGTGCGAATGAGGCTGCCGCCGAACGACAGCCCCTTACCGGTAAGGATTCCGGAAAAGCGATTTTCCAGCCGTTTGTACTGCCCGAACATATAACTGATCTCACGACCGCCAACGCCGATATCGCCCGCCGGTACGTCCGTATCTTCGCCAATATGTCGGTGAAGTTCGATCATCATGGACTGACAGAACCGCATGACTTCGCGGCTCGTCTTGCCTTTGGGGTTGAAATTCGAACCCCCTTTGCCGCCCCCCATCGGTAAGCCGGTCAGGCTGTTCTTGAATGTCTGCTCGAAGCCCAGGAACTTGATGATCCCGACATTCACCGAAGGATGGAAACGGATGCCGCCCTTGTAGGGACCGAGGGCCGAATTGAACTGCACGCGAAAGCCGCGGTTGATCTGCAC
>JAGQPD010000023.1 GCA_020426865.1 Planctomycetales bacterium | reverse complement strand
TGGGCCGCGCACCTTGGCGGACCTTCTGGCTCAAAACCGCAGCATCGTACCATGTGAAACTCAATTCGGGATTCGAGGCAAAACGTCCCAATGTTCGCAACGTCTCGGCGCGCTTTGAATCGTCGAACAAGAAGATGTAACGTTCAGGGCCCTTTACTAGTGCCAGCACATTGATATCTTGTGTCACGACCGCAGCTCTCCTTTTCCACCAATCGTCGAATACGATAGCATTCCCTTGAGTGTCGCAGAGGGAATACCTACGTTGCGGAATCGCCCCCGACATAGGCAGATATCGGCCAGCAGTGCGTTGCAACAACAGATCCGTTGGACGTGCGGTCTGCTCCTTTCAACGTAAATGCACTATTTCGTTCGCTTTGTTTGGACTGCGACGGTGCTGCGGTCCCGTGACGCTGTCAGCGATATCGAGGATTGCACCTAGAACTTTGGAGCAAGGTGCTTAGCGAAGCTGCTGCAGACCCGTCAGTCCAATCGGTTCTCGGCACGCATAGGGCTCGCCATACTCGACCCCAATCTGAGCCCCCCAATAGGCGGCATGGTCTCGAAGTCGTGTCATCAACGTTGGCCGATCATCCTCGCGTCCAGCGATAAATTGACTGTGATAACATGCAATCGACGCCAGCTTTTGCTCCCAATAGGGGGTAATATCGAGCACAAAGTCCGGTTGTATCGCCAACTTCAAGTGAATGCTGAAGTAATGGTAGATTCGCTCAGGATGATGGGGGGCTCCAGCCAATTCCGTCTTGGTAAGCTTCGACCAAAACCGAGCTGCCTCTACCAATTCTGTGGCCGCTACATGGTCCGGGTGGGCATCGACCCAATACGGCGCAAATAACCAACGTGGTCGCGTGCGACGAATCACCTCTGCCAGCTTCGCCCGCGATGAAAGATCTGCTTGCAACGCTCGATTCGTCAGTCCCAAATTCTCCCGCCAACTTATCCCCAACGTGCCGGTCGCTGCCGCCGTCTCTGCAGCACGCACTTCCAGCGTGCCATGCGGTGTTGGCTCACCACTGGTCAAATCCAAAATCCCCACCTTAGCTCCCGCCGAGTGCAGCTGCAAAATCCCTCCCGCCATCCCCAACTCCGCGTCGTCAGGATGCGGCGCAACTACCAATACGTCTAACCCCATCATGCCCTCCCAGCCCATACAACGGGAACAATCCGAACACCTCGCCGCCAAACCTACCGCGGATGCATCTATTTTAACCCAATCTCCGGGCCCTTATTACTAGGAATGCGCGGTTTCCCTGCTACACTTGTAGGAGATTTTTCTAAGTTTGGAGGCTTTCCAGCATGCACTGCCAGTGTCCCCGTTGCGGTCATCACGTCTTTGCACCAGTACCGCACAACGTTCACGACGCCCGTTTGGATCTGCATTCGTTCCGCGTCATTTGTCCCGGCTGCCTGGGCGATTTCTCCATCGCTGAACTCATCGGACCACACAATCAGCCCCAACACTCGCACGAATTACGCGCCGATGACTACGAACTTGTCGATGATGATGTCGCCCACGATATCCCTGATGGCGTTGTCCCTGCAATGCAGTCGGATGTCGTAGAAAGTACCAGCCAGGCGGATGCCAGCCAAGAAGATTTCGCAGACGATAACATCATCCCCGTTGCCGACCCCGACTGGGACGAGGACACCGAGCCATTCCCTGCGACCTACGACAAAAACGTTGACGATTGGGTTGGTGTTGCCGAAGAAGATGTTGCTGAAGAAGATGTTGCAGCGAGAGACTATGTCGATGTTGATGCGACCGCTGCCGCGCCGAACGAATCGTCCCATGGCGTTGATGGTCCCCCGTCGTACGATCAACCACAATCCAAGTGGACCGAGGAGATCCGCGATGTTCTCGAACAATATCCGGCCGGAATCGGTGACACTCAGTCGTTCGACGATCGGGCGATCGCGGCGACCGTCGATGACGGCCGCGATTCCGATGAGATAGGATATTCCAGTTCGAGCGACGACGGCGAGCTAGCAGGTCAGGTAGCAGATAAGCCCAAGCCACAGTTGGCGCCAGCAGCCGAGATTCCGCTGAGTGATCAGGCAGTCGATGAGGACGTCGAGGCATCCGCCGACACTGACGCCGACAGACAACCAAATGGCATGCGATCGAAACCGATCGTGATGCCAATTCCGATGCATGTCGCAAAGCGAAATGGGCGCCGGCGCGGCAAGGCGTCACCGTGGACCTCGCCCGGTAATCTGGGCAAATACACGTTGGCGGCGGGGCTCGGTTTGATCATCGCGCAGCCGATTCTTTGGTGGCTGCCTGGAGGGTGGCGTCGCGATCCTCTAGGAGTAGCGTCCAGCCTTCCAGATGCTCTTGCATTCCTGGCACCGTCCGATTTGCGAAATTCGACGGAGAATTCTCAGGGCCAGCAACTGGCACGTAATACTCCTGCCGATACCGTTGCGACCTCGCGGCCAACACCGAACAATGTTGCGGTAGACGATGGGGCCCGAAACGACGTTCCACCAGACGTTTCGTCGGCACAACTCGCGGATCGCGACAGTAATGTGGTATCCGAGGAGCCGCAGCGCAGTCCCATCGACGAGATTTTGTCGGCGCCTCCGGTATCGTCGCAGTCGGCGCCTCCGGTATCGGCACAGGCGTCGCAAAATCGTCCCGAACCACTGCCACCACTGGACGACACCGCCGCCCCCCTCGAACCGGCGGCCAATCATGATGACTTGGTCGTCGTGGATTCGGTAACACCCGGATTGGATAGCTCGGTGGTTGTCGAATCGTCGTATGCCGCGTCGTCCGAGCGATCTCATGCAGCCAGCGCGACGATCGATCCATCCTCCGAAGTTGCATCGGCCAGCAACGATACCACGCGGCCGGATGATGCCTGGTCGCCGCGCGACTTGCTCGACCTGAACACCGATTCGCTGCCGGACGAGGTCACCGGAAATGCCATTTCAGCCGAACTTCCGCCTTTGGACCTGCTGCCGATCGCGGCCAATGTCGAAGATGTTCCCGAGGAAGTCGCGATTGTTGACGAGAATGACCCGCATGGCACTACGGAGCTCGCGGGATTCGCCGAGACACCCGACCCGACCGACGTGGCTGTACCGACCGACGTGGCTGTACCGACCGACGTGGCTGTACCGACCGACGTGGCTGGTACCGATGTGGCTGGGGCCAGTGATGTGGCTGGCAGTGAGCTGACTTTGGGTGACGAGCCGTCCCTGGTGGAGGGCGAGACGCCGATCGTCCCGGACACGGCAATCGACGTGGACGATATCGCGGTCGACGGTTCGTTCGGCGGCGATGACCTTGCCACCGACCTCGAGGCCCCACTATCGCCGCTTGAGCCCGATGAGAATTCGATCGGTAGTGACCTGGACCTGCTATCGCCGCCTGATCTACCGAGCGACGACAGGGACGTGCCGCCCTCGGAGACCGCCCTCGCCGCCGCGCCGCCCAGCGACCCCGATCCGGATGCTCCATCGGCCCCGACGGAAGAAGCCGAGTCCGTCGGCAGTGACATCGATCCGTTTCGTGAGGTTGATCCCGGGATGAACGAATCGCACGTCGCCGATCACCCGGCCAATGCACCGTCGGCGGAGAGTCCGTACGTCGATCGGCAACCAGATCCGTTCGTGACACCCGCCCAGTTGGCGGGCGACGAACCGGGATTTTCGCTGCCGGACACGCAGAATTCGTATCTGACGGACACGGAGAGCGGTCGGGTGGCAGATAGCCGTTTCGCCGGTTCGGATCAATTGGGGAAGGGGATTGTCGAGGCGATCGATCGCTTGAAATCGTCTGAATCGCATTTGATGAGCGTCTCTGCCGACGACCGGACCCGGGATATGATGGCCGAGTTCTATGTATCGTTGGCTGACCTTGGAAGTCGATTCACGATGCTGCCGCCTACCGAGCGAGAGCAGCGTCATTCGGACGAGGTACAGATGCGATTGTTCCGCGCCGGACTTGACCGCTACAAGCGTACGGTGATTGGCAAAGCGGCTGTGAGCTGGCTTACAACATCCAGACACGGCAGCAACGGAGTGGCGCTGGCAGGCGAGGTCCTATCGATTGATCAAGAGGGGGCCTTTTACGTAACTCGCGTACGGCTATTCGGCACGCCAAAGATTGCTTCGGCGTGGTCGACTTGGAATCCCGAGTCCAACTCGCAGGCGACCGTGAGAATTGGCGATCAAGCGGTCATTGTCGGTGCGATCATCGAGCAACCGCAAGAGGCCATTTCCGGATTCGTTGGTCAAGATCCGTCAATTATCTTGGCTGGCTATGCGGTTTCCGTTCCCGATTAACCGGCAAGGCGTGAAATCCGATTGACCGGAAGGCCCTCGTGGTTGAGCGTTGGGACATATTGAAATTGCATCAGATAGGCGTCTTCGGGTGTATCGTCATAGAAGGCCTTCAACACCGAAACGGCACGAAAGCCACTATTGCGGAAAAACAACTGTGCGTCTAAATTCGTTTCGCGAACCTCCAACATGATCTTGGTGCGGCGGTCGTGCGACAGCTTGCCGATGAGCTTCTCGGCCATTTGAGTTCCAACGCCGCGACGCCGGAAGTCGTTTCGCACGGCGAAGTTCAAGATGTGCAGCCGAGTCTTGTGCAATTCATAGATCATGAAGCCAACGACTTGGTCATTGTATTCGGCGACCATCCCAATGCAGTTTCGTTGACGAAGACACCGCACGAAGTCCTCTTCGCACCAGGGAAACTCAAAGCTGGATTCTTCGATCGCCAGAACCTCGCCCATGTCGCGACGGATCATCCAGCGAACGTGCACCGCCGTGTGTTGCGTACTGCGTAGTCCCATATCGGCCTCCTTCCATGTCGGCCCTTACCGGCTGTAATTACAAAAATCGGCCGCCAACTGCGACGTTCTGAACATTTTGCGAAATGGATTTGTAGCGGGCGTGGCGGGACTCCCCGTCGAACCGGCCCTCACAAAACCAAAAACGTGTCCCGTTGGACAGCGTTAAAGTACCAAATGACACTTGCACTGCCAATACGAAATGCTGAGCGTTTCTAAGCTCGCCCTGGCCGTGGTGGCGGCATCAGCTAGCAACGCGGAACATGGTGCGTCGAGATGCTCGTGTTGGTGGTACGCTCACGATGATCCCCAGTATTGCCAGGGCGATTCCTACTGCCCCAACAAAGCCAAATAGAACGAGAATCAACCCGAACATGACAAGCAACGTCGGTCCAACGCGCCCCGCCCACTTCACCCCCAACGGCGACGCCAAGAATGACACGAGTGCCGCCAACACCATGATCAATGCGCTCGTTGCAATCTGAACACGGTGCTCCACCACAAGGGACGGTCGAGCAAGAGTCACACTCCAACTCGGTTCGCTGCCTGAAGCCAGTGCCGAGGGTTGGACTGCCATCTTGCGCAGCTCGTTTCGATTACTTACGGGGACCTGCGGTGTGATTCCGGCAAGTGCATCCTTGCGCTGCGTTGTCTGCGTGGTGGCGTCGCAGGCCTGGTCCCCGGTCATTCGCCATGATCGCCCGACCCGTGCAGTGCTGCCGACGCTCCAGAGCATTCGGTCAACTCGGGCGACAAAGGGGCGGGGAGCCACGAGTACCGTCGTGCTCCCCCACATTGACGAATGCAGAGGCGCGCGGAAGTAGATATCGATGCGGAACGGTAGCTGCCGACGCTCCAACATGATTCGCCAATTGCCATCCGGCAATTCGTTGAATGGACAATCCTCGTCGTCAATCCGTATCGCCAACAGATCCATGTCGGCAGGTTTGCTCAACCGAAGATCGTCGTTTCCATTTTGCGACGGAATGGTGTAGCATGACATGCAGCCGGTATACCCGTCGCGATCAACACCGACAGATACGTCGATCAACGGCATACGAATCGAGGCATTCGACATTGTTCTCGTGCTTAACCTGGCGTCGGCCTGTGGGCCCCGCACCTGGCAGGCTTTCCATGCATCCATGTCGTTCAAACCATCGAATAAGTCCAAGGAATCGATCCCCCGCTGGTCGATGGGCGTCAATTGTTGTAACTCCCAGGTTGCCATTTCGTTCCCAATCCGGGTCGGAAATACGATGTACTCGTCAAGAGATTTCGCAGTTCCCCACGGTACAATACGCGGTACCTGCACGCCTTCGGTCGTGTCGAGCAGGCCGCGAATCGTGAATTGGACATCGTTTCCGGCGTCACGGTTTCGTTGTAATATCAGTCGCCGCTCCCCCTTGCGTACCTGAACCGTCTGCCAGCTGAACTCGCCAGCGGTTTGCGGAGATGGTTCCCAGTTGTCCGGCAGCGAAAACGATAGCGTGTCGACCTTCCCTTCCAGAATCGTGGCATGACACTTCAGCTCCGCGTACCAGGTCGCTTCATCGCGCAATAAGCGAATGACGCTTTGCCCAATCAACTGACAGACGTTGGGCGTAGTGCGGACGCGGAGCTCTGGCGTTTCGGCGCCCTGCTGCAGAAACCGAGCGACGGTCAGTCCGCTTCGAGCGGCGTCGGCACCGGTCGCGGGAATCATGCCGTCGGTGGCGAGTATCTCGACATTGGTGTCTTCCTCCCGCATGACCCTCCACTCAAGAGTGCTTCGATTTGAGTTGACCAACTCAATTGTCGTCGTGGTCAGTTCCTCTCCCTCAGCTGGCGTCTCGCAGATCAGGTAACCCCGCAACTCGATGCGGTGGGGTTTCGACAACGCTTCGACCATCAGAACATCGATCAAGTTGGATTCCACTGGACTCCAACGGCATTCACGCAATTGCTCGTCCACGTAAACCTCAATGGACTCCACAATCAATCCCCGTGGGACCGTTAGCTCGCAGTGATAACGTTCGCCAATCACGTCCCGGACGTGTCCCGTGTAGCTATAGTACCAACGCCGAAGTCCACACGACAATTCCAGCTGTTGGTCGACCGCTACAGTTCCCGGACGCACCTGCGTGTTGATGCTCCATACGTGCTCTCCATTGGTTAAATCAACCGCGAGCAGCGGGACGTCACTGGCCCCGTTCCAAAGTGCTCGGAATTGCTCAACCGGTAGTCGCGTCGACCTAATGTT
>JAGQPD010000634.1 GCA_020426865.1 Planctomycetales bacterium | reverse complement strand
CATCCGACCATTGGACCTTGTTGGTCAAAATATCCCATTCGAAACATCCGAGCCGCCCCAACTGCTCAGCCTGCTCAAGGAATATGGCATTGGTCCGCGACACAGAACCAGACGTCTTTTCCGACGGCCTTCCCGATCGCGTGGCATCCGACAACACATGCCGTGACGTCGCTTCGTCTGTCAAATTGCTTCCGTCGGTCATCGTTAAGTACCGCGATTGATCCATGCCCGCTGTCGCGGACTAACGACACCGCAACGCATCGTGCCCATTGTACGACAGATCCCGGCGTGCTAGAAGCCACAATTGCGAACGTGTGTTTCCCCTCGCCATTCACCATACATTCTATACAGACACACAGACCGTCTCGAATCGCCTCGGCCGCAACATTTGCTTTGATGGAATACTCGTGGCATAATGCCGTGATCATTGGATCGTCCACGAAACGGAAGTCGCGCCACGCCTCTTAACTTCGCCAAATTTGAAATAGGGAATCGTACGATGTACCGAACATCTCCGTTGTGTTACGACAGCCAGTCGCGTTGCCGCTTGTTTTCGGCCCGCAGGAGGGCGTTTGTTCTACTGGCCACAATCTGCCTGACTTCAGCCACGCATAGCAATCTGGCATTCTCGGCACTGCTGGCCTATGACGGTTTTGATTACCCAAACGTCGGCAGCGATCTGCTAGGAAATAACGGAGGTTTTGGATTCTCCAATCCCTGGTTGATCGGTGGGTTCAACGCGTCGACAAACACTAACTACGACATTGCACAGGACAACCTCTCATTCGGCAACCTCCAGACTTCAGGCAACCGCGTTCAAACTGGCCCGACCACCGCCATTGCGGGACTGACGCGAAACCTTTTACAACCCATGGGAACTGCCGGGGAAACTCGATACGTCAGCGTTCTGCTACGCCCCGAAGGGACCATCGGTAGTGGCGCATTTAATGGATTCTTCGGCATCAATTTGGAGCAACCGGGCGAACCGGAGGTCTTCGCGGGAAAGCCGGGAGGAGGTGCCCTCGGCCAATACGTGATCGAACGCCGCGGTGGCGCCTTTCAGTCACCGACGTCGGCAAATGTCGAGCTCGATACGACGACTCTGTTGGTGTTGAAGGCCGAATTCACATCCGGGCTCGACACCTTCAGTTTATTTGTCAATCCGACTCCGGGCGGGCTAGAGCCACTCACTATCGACGCCAGTACCACCGGAAGCGTCGATACCGTGACGGGACTGACCATCTATTCGTCCGGTGCGTTCAGTCTGGACGAACTTCGTTACGGTGAGACCTTTGCTGACGTCGTGCCAGTGCCGGAACCAAATGCCACCTTTCTGCTCTTATTGACAGCAATGATCGCCCTGCGGTACCCAACTCGGTCGGCCGCAGCCTGACCAATTGAGAATCGTCGACGCTACTGCTGTCGCCTGTTTCATCGGGGACTTGGCCTGCGACGCCGATTCGAGGGGGTGGAATGGAACATCCTTGTGTGACAGGCACGCTGATCTGCCTGCCCGGAGATTCCATAAAACACCGCTCGCCATTCCAGAATAATTCGCGAACACGGCGTCCAAGTCACCATCCCTATCGACGTCACCAAAGACGTCCAATGATTCATCCTCGAACATCACATACGTGCTTCGCCGCTCTCCTAAATGTTACCACCTACGCTTCGATAAAGATCGCCAGCGAATAGGGGTGGTTATGGTCAGGCAGCGATACCGATCAGCGTGCAGGCAACGTGGTCGCACGGAAATCCAACGTTGCCGAGAGGACACGTTCCTCTTCGATTACGACTGCAAGGAACCACGTGACACTACGGTGGAAGCCTGTCGGAGTACGTCGTTCCAATCGTGCGCGCTCGACGTTAGCCGTTGAACATGATCGTACCGGCGTAGCAGCTGGGCACTCGCAAGGTTACCTGCTTCATCGTCGTCGAAGCGATAGAAGATCGTGTAGCCCCGCGCGATGAGTGGAGGAAGCGCGCTCGGCCATTTAGAACCGATGACCTACGGAAATTTGGTCAGCCAACACCGCTCGGGCACGACAACGCTTTATCTGTTTGACGCACTGGGCCCGACGCGCACAATTACCGATCATGCGGGTACGTCAACAGCGGTAATCGATAGTTATGACTATAAGGCCTATGGCGAGACATATGCCATGCAGGGTATCATAGGTCCCCAATGTTGGAGGGCAGCAACAACGCTTAGCGACACACAAACGAGTCCCGCAATCGTTCCTGACCAAGTAGTCGGCGGTTCAGTGAGGGCGACGCAAAGTAGCAACAATCCCAACCCACCGACTGCGAACCAAAGAACA
>JAGQPD010000633.1 GCA_020426865.1 Planctomycetales bacterium | reverse complement strand
TCTTCGGCTACCACATCTTCCGCTATCACACCTTCCGCTATCGCCTCCGCCTGGCTGGCCGAATCAATCTCGATGGAGGTCGGGTTGGCAGGTGGCCCGCATTCGTAGGGTGAAATTGGTCCCTCGGCCGCCCCCTTGTCACATTCGACTTTCTCATCCAGCGCCGCGGCGCGTGACATTATGGCTGCGTCCTCGGGCATCACTTTCACTGAGGGGGAGATGGCTTGATCATGGGCGTTGGTCTCCGGCGGGCTTGGGGGCGAGACTTGGTTGACGAGGCGGTGGGGACGGATAAGGACGCGTGGTCGTCGGCGACGACGAGTCGGGATGAACGATGATTCGGATGTTGTTTCGTCGCTGGACTCGCGGTTCTCTGGTATCGCCGGAAGTACGTCCGACTCGGGCGAAGCCTGAGCTTTCGCAACCGTTGGCGACGACATCGAAGTCGGGTTCGCACCATGCGTCCAGAACGGTGGTGGGGCTGGCGGAAAAAGGGCCTGGACTTGTTGAATCAGCAAGTCCGGTGGGTGAGTGGCGGAATAGACGGCGTCGCCAGCGATGGTGATAGAGGCGCCCGACTGGTCGAACGTTTGCCAGACTGGCAAATCAGCGGGATAGCAGGGGCTGTCGCCGGCGACGTTCGGGGACACCACGTCCGCGGCGGGTGCCTCGTTGGAATTTGCCGGCGGGCGATTGATGGAAGCGACGTCGAGTCCGTCGCAAGTCACGTCCCGGGGCAGCTCAACACTGCCAGCGTCGGTGGCGTCGGAGATCGCAACTTGGGCATCGGCAAATCCATATTCCGGCCCATGTTCCGGCTGCGAATTTCGCGTGACAAGGCGACAACTTTCGGGCATTGCCCTTTTCTTGCCCATTGACTTGAGTGGCGCGTTTGTGCCATACAATTGACGCAACGCATTTCGCATTCGGGACATAGGACTGATCTTTCTCAAACGAATTGCGTTTGACAGTTCACAATACGAGCACCGACGACTAATCGCGGGCCTGTCGCACCTTCGTGAAAAGGTGCCCGAAAATCGGAGATCGCCGCGAACGCAATCCAACCTGGGGACCAACTTGCTGCCGCGAATACCAGTCGTTTCTATCGTACCGCTGCTGTGGCTCTGACGAATCGTCGGATACCGCTTGCACCGTGCCTGGATCCCAGGTGATTGTAACGACCTGGTCTTCGGCGACTTTGGTGTCGGCAACCTCGAACGGGTCCGGTGTTTCGTCTTGCTCAGGCGGAGTATCATGGGAGCGTTGTTGCCGTAACGCGTCATCAAATGCGTCGGCTACGGTGTGCGCGTCGAGCAGCGTCTCCATGAGTTGTCGGTTGTCCGCCGGAAGCTGTGACTGGCGCACCGCGAGGCTGTTACGACCACTGGCAAAAACGTCAAGCACTAACTCTTCTTCGTCGTCGAATGTCTCGTGGAACGGATCGCAAGTGCCAGCACCGCGGCATGGTCCAATGGTATCCAAGTTCGCGGCAGTTCGGTCATTCGCCTCACATGCAGCCTCACCGTCTGCCAACGGATTGAAATGTACGCCGCCAATAGATGATGCCTCACATGCGTCCGTGATGGAATTAGAAATTGAAACTGAAGAATTGTCGAGAAGGTCGTCGTCGTGCGCGTGGTCCGTTGCCACGGCCGACAGTTGGTGCTCGATCTCATCCAGCTGCGATTCGGGGTCGCGCAGCCCCATGTGGCTTGGCAAGTCGCTGCCCTGGCCTGGCTGATCTGGCTGGCCGGGCCAATCATCAAGCCGATCAAGCTCATCAAGCTGATTGGCGGGGTCACTCGGGCGGTCTTCGGGCACCAGCTGGTATTCAGAATCGGACCACACGTCGTCGAGCAAACTGGTTGGATGATTTGCGGTTGGCTGTGCCGAAAATTGCCGCCCGTCGGTTGCCCCGTCCGCATGGGGAAGCGAATTCGTAGTTCTCGCTACGGATTCTTCCAACGCACCGAATTCGACAACATTTGAAACGGCGACATTTGAAACGGCGACATTGGGCAGAGAATGATCGGGTGAATTGGCGGCGGGCAATTGTTGGAGATCGCGCCAAGCTTCTTCGACACCGTGGCGGTCAATCGTTCTGCGACCTCCAACCCAAGCCAACATCAATGCATGATCGCACAATTGATTGATAAGACGTGGAATCCCCTGGCAAAGTCGATAGACGGTCTCGACCGACTGGTCGGCGAAGACCGTGTCGACATCTGCTCCGGCACGTTCCAGTTGAAACTTCAGATAGGCAAACGTTTCTTCTCGGCGGAACGGTCGTAAGTAGCAGCGAGCGGCGATCTGCTGTTCAAATGAGCTCAATCGGGGCGAAGCGGTGACTTCTTCCAACGTGGTATTACCGGCAACAATGGCATTTACAAGCCACTTACCGTCTCGCACAAGGTTGGTGAGAACACGAATTTCATCGAACAGGGAAGGGATCAAAGCATGTGCTTCGTCAACGATCAGCAACATTCCTGGTGCATTTGCGCCGCGGCCGATCAAGTGGTCGACCAATGCTAGACGCATTTCGACTTCTTCCATCGCACGGTAAGGCATGCCCAATTCAAACAGTATGGATTGCCACAAACCGCGGCGCGAGTAGATTGCGGCACCGTGGATCATAACGACGTCGGTCAGGCAGCGGAAATGCTCCGCCATCTTATGACATATCATCGTCTTTCCCGTCCCTGGCCCGCCGACCAGCAGCGCTGGGCCGGCACCGCGTTCGACGCATCGTTCCATCGATTGTCGCGCCACTTCCGCCGCCTGCCCAGGAAAATAGGCCTCCAGCCGCGGCGCAGCCGCAAAGGGTTGATACGCGAACCCAAACCAGCTGTTGTAATTCATCACGAACTTCCTTTCATGCTCCGATTACACCTTGTTGGGGCGCGCGGATACCAACTCCACGTCAAAGTAACCATTGCGTCAGTTGATCGACGGCAATGGAAAATGCCGCGAACGGCTCGCGAGCCATCTGTGCCGCAATGTTCTGGTTGGCAAAAATCACGACCAGCAGCAATCCCGCCATCATGATTAAGACAGACTCGCCAGCGCGCGTGGCCCACCGGACCCATCCAGGGATCACAATGACCGTCTCTCGTGCTGGGCTCGCTAGGCCGGCAGAAACGGCCGCGACAACGGTTAACGGGAGGGAACGACGCACATCTTCCACATTCCCCCAAGTCGCGCGCTTGGTGATTTGCTTGCCCCCGACAACGACGCCGGCACCGGACACCGAGGCGAGCAGGACCAACGTCGCTAAATCGCCCCACCCATAACCACCATAGTGTTTGGTCGTGATCCGAACCGGCGTGATGAGCTCCACGGTGCCCTGCGACAACTGACCGTCCGTAGGCATCTCCTGCAATTCATTTTCCAGTTTACGAACCGATGACTCGAGCGTTTGCACATGCTGCTGAAGTGACTGATACCGATCGCTAAAGCGAATCTCGTTGCGCACCGCCGCCGCGTCAAATTCTTTCGAAAACGTGCCAACATCTTCGCTGCCGGACAAAGTGTTGGGCGTGCCGAGACTCGTCGGAGGCGTATCCGGCTGTTCCACGTCGAACGACGGAACTGCACGTGCCGCCATCGCTTTCAATCGTCGCAGGTGTTCCTCGGACTCATTGAGTCGGGTTTGATGCGACATAATCTCAGGATGCTCGCTGGTACGTGTTTCCAACATTTGTTGCAGCGCTTCCCGCTGGCGAACAACTTTGTCGGTCGCTGCGCGAATTTCTGCTAGCAGCTCTGCATTCTCCGCCGGACGGGAATCCGTACGCAACCGCTCCGCCTGGCGGGCCTGGTCTTCACGTTGCCGATCCATTCGTCGTTGTTCTTCCATCGCGGCACGCGATCGGGCCGCTTCCGCCTCACTTTTCTTTCGCCGTCGGTCGAGTTCCTCTTCGAGGTATGTGTCGCGAGCATTGCGTGCCAGACCCAATTGTGCCGTGCTGTCTTGCCATCTCCCCTGCAGATCGTCGCGCTGCTTGGTCAACTTGTCGGCATTCGGTATCGCAACATGTGCTGAGATTAGTTGCGAGCAGCACACTTCCGCGGCAGCAAGAGCCTGTTTGGGGGTCTCGCCAACCCAGCCGACCGCGACCTGATACGAACTGCCGGGCGAGGGACGAACCGCTACCAACAAGTGATGGTCAACTCGCTTCTGCCATTGGTCAAACGTAACCCGATTAGCGGGTGCTCCTGGTGCTGGAACAACACCTTCCATTCCACTTAGGACTTCAGCGACGCGATATCGCACTTGCTCCTCGGTCAGCAGTTGACGTAGCGCATCGGCGCGAACCTCCTGTTTGCTGCCCCGGTAGAGCAGATCGGCCTGAGCAGAGTATCCAATCACCGGCGGCCGGAGATAAGCCAAGCCGATCATGAACACGGCCAGCGCAACCACGCAGAATGCATAGAGGGCTTTCCAGCGGCCTCTAGCACTCTGAACGTCCAGCCGTTCTTTCGCTCCTAAACGCTGCTCTAACACGGAAACTCCGTTCGCCATGTACCCGCGCGGAATCTGCGCCGATGATCGTCCATTCTCGTCATCGACGAAGTCAAGCAACCGCCTTGAATCCAGTTAGGGGAATCGTAGCGGTTATTATGCGTGGCAAGCAATTTGGGGTGAGAGTCTGACAGCAGTGATGGTATAACGTAAAGCTACCCAACTGTCCCCAGTTGGCAAAAAGCTACCCAACTGGTCCGTGGAAGTACCGGGGAATGCGTGGACGTGTTTCGAATAAAGTTTTGCGGAATTACAAGTGTCGCGGACGTAGCGGCGGCAGCGGCAGCTGGTGCGGACGCGGTGGGGTTGAATTTCTATGAAAAGAGCCCCCGATCTGTGGATCTCGACACGGCCCGGTTGATTTCCGATGCTGTGCCCTCGGGGATTCTACGAATTGGCGTTTTCGTCAACGCAGGGGTTGACGTGGTTCGCCACACTTCCGACGCAATCGGATTGGACGCCGTCCAGTTGCACGGCGACGAACCGGCGGCGTTTATTGGTCGGCTGAACGGCCTCCGTGTGATCCGAGCTTTCCGGGCTCGCGATCCCGATTTGTCGTCGGTCCGTACGTATTTGGAGCAGTGCCGCCAACTGGATTGTCTCCCGGACGCGGTACTCGTGGATGCCTATCAGCCGGGGCAATACGGCGGAACGGGGCACGTGGCGAATTGGCAGGCGTTGGTCGAACACCGTGACGCGTTGGCGGGCCTCCCCTTACTGTTGGCCGGCGGTTTGACGGCGGAGAATGTCGCGCAGGCGATTTCGTTAGCTCGCCCAGACGGCGTGGACACGGCCAGTGGCGTTGAGTCAGATGTCGCTCGAAAAGATCCAGAAAAAATGCGACAGTTTGTAAGCGAAGCGCAGCTTGCCTGGGCGACAAACCCAGCAAAATAGGGTAAACTCGGTTCGACGAGTTCGGTAGCGACGAGCCAATACGGGATGATCCGGGTCCAACCGGGAGATCCATTTTTGTTCACTAGTTTCTGGTAGGAGATAGCGTTCGTGTCCCAAGTCGAAACAAGAGTTCCCTATAAAGTCAAAGACATGTCACTGGCCGATTTTGGACGCCGCGAGATTATGCTTGCGGAAAATGAAATGCCTGGCTTGATGGCCCTACGTACGAAGTACGGAACGATCAAGCCGCTCAAGGGTGCCCGAATCGCCGGTTGTCTCCATATGACTATTCAAACGGCGGTGCTTATCGAGACGCTCGTGGAACTGGGTGCTGAGGTCACCTGGAGCAGTTGCAACATTTTCTCGACGCAAGACCATGCGGCAGCCGCGATCGCCAAGGCTGGGATTCCGGTCTATGCATGGAAAGGGGAGACCGAAGCGGAATTCGACTGGTGCATCGAACAGACCCTCTTCTTCCCAGATGGTCAGCCTCTCAACATGATTCTTGACGACGGTGGTGACCTCACCGCCATGGTGCACAACAAGTACCCCGAGATGATTGAAGGCATCAAAGGTCTGACCGAAGAAACGACCACCGGTGTGCACCGCCTGCATCAAATGCATGCCAACGGCAAGCTCGGCATGCCCGCCATTAACGTCAATGACTCCGTAACCAAGAGCAAGTTCGACAACCTTTACGGATGCCGTGAGTCGCTCGCCGACGGCATTAAGCGTGCTACCGACATCATGATTGCCGGCAAGACGGTTGTTGTCTGCGGCTTCGGAGACGTCGGTAAAGGTTCGGCAGATGCAATGCGTGGCCTGGGTGCTCGCGTCATCATCACCGAAATCGATCCCATTTGTGCACTGCAGGCCTCCATGCAGGGTTACAAAGTCACAACCCTCGAAGAAGCGGCACCTGAAGCCGACATTTTCGTGACCGCAACCGGCTGCTGTAATGTCATTACTGGTCCACACCTCGATGCAATGAAGCACAATGCCATTGTGTGCAACATTGGCCACTTTGATGATGAAATCGACGTCGCTTACCTCAATGGCCGCGCAGATGTTGAGAAGGTCACTATTAAGAAGGATTCCGATGTCGGTGGTCCCGTCCACAAGTACATCTACCCAGATGGTAAGGCGATTCTCGTCTTGGCCGAAGGTCGCCTCGTGAACCTCGGTTGTGCGACTGGTCACCCCTCATTCGTGATGTCCAACAGCTTCACCAATCAGTGCCTGGCGCAGATCGCACTGGCCGAGAAGGTGCACGAGCTTGGTGTCTACCGTTTGCCCAAGCGCCTTGACGAAGAGGTCGCGCGCCTGCATCTGGCTCACCTTGGTGTGAAGCTGACGGTGCTGCGCGAAGATCAGGCCAAGTACATCGGGGTACCCGTGGAAGGCCCCTACAAGCCCGAGCATTACCGGTACTAGCAGGCAGTCGCGTGCGACGTCCGCAGGTCACGCACCCGGTGGGCGGAAGCTCTGGCTCCGCCCACCGGAGTCTCCAGCGGATGGTCGACCGGCACCAATCAGGCGGACGCCCATGATCCCCCGGACTTTCTTCCAACGCGCTCGGGGGCGCCTGGCAATCACCTTGATCCTGTTTCTGATGGCGTGTTCCATCGAGGATCCTTCGGGGACCTCGTGGGACACGTCGTTCTTTCTCACCAGTGCGCCCGAAACCCTGCGGGTGAGCCAGGCGGGTCGGAACGACTACGTGGACTTCACGGGTGACGACAGCCTGATCATTTTCCGACAGGAACTGGAAGACGTCCGCTTCGGCCTGGGTGATTCACTGTTCTGGTCGGGCACCCGGGGTGTCCGCGACGTCGGGGTGGACACACTGCGGCTGGGAGAGCTGGGCAGCGGTCTGCTGCACGTCTCGCTCGCGCATGCATTCCCGGACCTGGTGCCCCTGATCGGCAGCACCACCCAGATCAGCCAGCGACT
>JAGQPD010000632.1 GCA_020426865.1 Planctomycetales bacterium | reverse complement strand
GTGATCGTCGAAAACCACGGCGGGCTGAGCTCCAACGGCGCCTGGCTGGCTGGCGTCATGGAGTTGGTCGGCGACCGCAACTGCGGCACCCTTCCCGATTTCGGCAACTTCCGCCTCGATGGCGACAACTGGTACGATCGCTATCAAGGGGTCACCGAACTGATGCCCCATGCCAAAGCCGTCTCCGCCAAAAGCCACGACTTCGATCGCCAAGGCAACGAAACCCATACCGATTACCGCAAGATGATGAAGATCGTCCTCGACGCCGGGTATCATGGCTTCGTTGGCATCGAATACGAAGGGAGCAGCGTCTCGGAAGCCGATGGGATCGTCGCCACCCGAAAATTGCTCGAACGTGTTCGCGACGAACTAGCCAACGCCTAATCCACTCCCCCCCCCAAAAAAATCCCACACCACTCCGCGCCGCTCGCGGTTTGCCCCGAGCCGGCGCGGCGGTGAGGTGTGTGCGGTGCGGTCTGGCAGTGTGGTGGGAATACTCTTGATGCGGTCGGCCGTCGGCTTCTGCAGTCTTTCTAGTCTTCCTGTATTGCCTTGGCTTCGTAATCTGTCCTCCGTGCCCAAATCGCTCGCCTCCTCCTCGTGGTGCTCGATATTCCCATTATTTGTTCCGATTTGGTCGACTTTTTTTTGAAATCTTCCATTTCCTGTGTGGACAGTTTCGAAAACGGGAACCGGTCGCGTGCCTAAAAAACAGGCAGATCCCTCGCTGCCTGCATGCTGGGCAGCTGTGCGCAAAATCGTGCATGCAATGCTATCAGTGAAAGCGTGACGTAAGTGCTTGCAGTGCAATCATATCGGTGCTGGCCTTGACTTAATTGGCAAGATTCGGTTATCTCGCGTCTATGTGGCCGCGAAGGAATGTTTGTTTTGCCAATCTCACAAGGAAGGAGTCCAGGAAATGTACGAATCGACTCAACAATTGCCCCACCTATCGATCCACCGTGGCGGCACGACCGACAACCGCGCTCAAGAAATTTTCCGACACGCGCAAGATCTGTTCCGGCAGCAGCCGGATTGGGTCACGTTTTTTCGGGAGGTGCTTGGTGTCGACGGGATCGCTCGTCGCCTATGTCCATCCACCAAGGATATCACGGAGCTGGAGCAGACTCGCGAGTACGGCGAGATCCAGCAGATGCTGGCCAAGCTGCGCGAGAAGCGCACCGGCGTCCCCTCGGACGGCACCGAGCCGACGCGAGTGATCACGGTGCGGCTGCCCAAGAGCGTCCACGAATTCTTGCGCAATGAAGCTCACGAGCGGAAAACCAGCATGAACAAGCTGTGCATCTCCAAGTTGCTGCAGATGGTGGATGAAGGGTTGATTCCCAATGACTAGGAGGTAGCGGCGAAAGAGTTTTCGGGGTTGGGCTGGGTTGATAAAACGTCTCCGAACGAGGCCATCTTGGCGGGTGACCCGTGTTCCGCAACTGACACGGGGCCCGCTGCCACCCCTTCACTCCACCGGGGCTTCCGCCAAGCGTTGCTTCGACATCGCAGCCAAAACGCGTGTACGAATCGTCCACCGACGGTGACGAAAACTGCTGTTACCGGTTAGAATGAACTCGGTTCATTCAGCTGTCAGCATTTTTAGAGGCATCACCGAGTTTTCCATGCTACGCGAGTATTTGTTTGCCAAGATCCACCGGTGCGTGGTGACCGGGTGTCATCCGAACTACATGGGGTCGATCACGATCGATCCGGAGCTACTGGACTGCACTGGTATCCAGGTCAATGAAAAAGTGTTGATTGCCGATTGCGAGAATGGCAATCGATTTGAGACGTACGTTTTTGAAGGGGAACGTGGCTCAGGTCAGATTTTGCTCAATGGTGCCGCCGCCACGCTCACTCAGGTCGGCCATCGGGTATTGGTCATGGCATTCTGCCAGTTGACGCCGGAAGAGGCCTGCACCCATCGACCGAAGGTAGTGATTTGCGACGAGCGCAATCGGGCCGCCAGGCAACTCACCTACGAGCCGGCGAAGTCTTGCTGATGGGCGGACGCGGTTTCCGGTTGTCCACGCGACCTGCGACGCGGTCGCGTCGCGATCGTGAGGATCAGGAGTAGGCCGGCAAGAGCCGAAACGCCCGCGCCGCTCCACAGAATCGCGTAAACATAATCGGAGACCCTGTTGACGCGAGAGAGTTCGCCCAGCGCCACGACGCGGAACGCGTGTCGGTCGAGGATCTCGGAAAATGGTTCCAGCGTTAACGACGGACCACGAAGGTCCGACGAACGCAGTTCAACAATCGCATCGTAGAGTTTTTCGAGTCGAGCGATGGAAATCTCTTCGTCCGGAAAGCGACCTACGGCATCCTCCAGCGACTTGGTCGAGAATAGCTGCCAGCTTCCCGAATCTCGACCGCCAAAGCGCGACCGCA
>JAGQPD010000631.1 GCA_020426865.1 Planctomycetales bacterium | reverse complement strand
ACGTGCCTGAGCCCGTTTGGAACACGTCGACAGGAAATTGATCATCCATCTTGCCGGCGGCAACTTCCTTCGCCGCGCTAAGCATCGCCTGGACTTGCTGATCGTTCAGCGGATTCTTGCCGGTGCCTGTTAGTTTTCCCAGATCGCGATTCGCGACTCCACAGGCATATTTCACCAACCCCATCGCTCGAATAAGTGGTGTTGCCAACGGCCAACCGGAAACCGGAAAGTTTTCTACGGCACGCTGTGTCTGCGCGCCATAATACGCCTTGGCAGGTACCTGAACTTCACCCATCGAATCGCGTTCGACCCGCATCTCTGACATTGCTATGTCCTCGCTGAATAAGCCGCAATCCCCCAACAAACATCCTGCTCATCCTTGTCATTCCAACGCAACCGTGCGTCCCTCGGCCACGCTTTGTACCTCCGCCTCGACCAGCTTCACCGAACGGTACGCGTCCTGCGGCGTGACCGTCTCCGGCCGCTTGCCACGTTCGATACAATCCAGGAAATAGTCGATCTCCAAGTCGTATCCCATCACCGCGTCGACCGGCATCGTCTGCGCAGTTCCCTCCCGGTAAATCTGCAACGGTTCTGGCCGCCCCAAATCGTATGCCAACGTCGCCTGCTCGAAATTCACTGTGTAACTCATGTTGAACGTAAACCCGGCAGCCATCGACCAACTCCCTTCGGCCATGACCAGCGGGACGTCGTCATAGTGGTATTGCGTTACGATATGATCGATCGCCGACGTGATGTGGGCAAAACCACTGCTCTGCACCGACTTGGGCATGCCGAAACAGAATTGCACGAAGTCCGTGTCGTGGATATGCAAATCCAACGCCGCTCCACCCGACCGTTCCCCGTCCAGGTAAAATGGTCCCCCCGGATGCGTTGCCACTCGACGAAATGAAGCACTGAGGACCTTGCCGTATCGCTGATCCGCAATCGCGTCCCGTAACCAACTCCAACCGGGCCAGAAACGCATGCAGTGAGCAATCAACACCAGCCCTTGCGCCTGCTCGGCGCCCTCGGCTAGTTTCAAGGCGTCCGCGGCCGTCCGTGCCAATGGTTTCTCCAGCATCACATGCTTGCCCGATCGCATCGCCTCCAAGCCAAACCGCAAATGCAGGTGCGTCGGCAAACAGACGTCTACCATGTCAATGTCAGCGTCCGCGAAGAGCTCCGCCGGATCCGTGTAACGCTTGACGTTGTGTAACTGCTCGACCCCAAACGTCGCTTGTCCCTCAATGTTGCCAGCCGCTTTGGCCTCGCCATGCAATCGAGCCGGATCGCTGTCGCAAATCGCCGCAATCTCGCTCCGCTTGTTGCGATGGTAGATGTCCAGATGCGTCAGTCCCATCATCCCCAATCCCACCACACCAACACGTATCATGATATGCATTCCCTAACGTCAACAGTTTTTGAATCCGGCCCATACCGCTTCGCATTTGGCGCGGCCGTCGATCCGGCAAGCATCCGCGCAATAGGCACCGGACGCTTTCGACATTGGGAATCGTAACCGATTCAGACGAGTTCAGCTACGGACCGATCGCTTCCGCTTCCGCACTCGATAGATCTCCTGAGATAGGGCTCGTGCCGCCCACCAAGGTCCCCGCCTGTGGATCCGACCGGACGACGTCAATGTCCGCCGATCCAATCCCCCATTGCCGATCCCGCTGCACAAATGCCCGAACATGACACGGCCCCGCCGCCTCTTTCGGGACTTCCAGCTCCACCGTCGACTCGCGATCTTGCAACTGCACGATCTGCACCGACCACTGCCGATCGTTCGCCTTGCGATATTGCTGATTCATCGCCGCTAACCCCGCCTGCGTATCGTCCCACGTCTGACGTCGAGCCAACGTGTGCGTGCTGCGATCGCGCCGACATACCAGCTCCACCATCGCTTGTCCCACCACCGGCGAAGTCATGCGGACCGCAATCCGCGACCCAGGCTCCGCCTCCCGTGGACAGTCGATCACCACCTCCTCGGCGTGCGGCAATCGCAGCAACGGATCGCCCAATAAATTGAACAAGTGTACGTGCTCGTGCCGCTCCTCCGCCAATCGATTCCGCTCGGGACTAATCACCCACGCCACCTGATCCAAAAATCGACGCGCCGGATCATCCGCGTCCGCCACCATCGCCCGTTTACTGGCCAATACCGCCTCACCCAGCGTCGCGTGCCGCTGAACGAAAATCGCGTCCATCAACTCCTTCCCCATCACCGCCATCGCATACGGCATCGTCACTCGCGACGCTCCGATGAACGCCACCGGCCCTCCCGGCGACTTGACCATCGCTTCCCCTAGGCAGTCGAGGGGAAGGTCGAAGGCGCCGGCGTAGCAGGCCAGCACCAGGGCGACGGGGAGCCCATGCGGCTGGGACAGCTGCAACAGATCGCTGGCGCTAAGCAGCGGATAATCGCCGCCGGGGACGCGGATGGGGGCGAGGTCGTACGAGTTGGCGTGGCCCATGTAGACCCAAAAGGAACAGCCGTTGTGCAAGTTGCGGAGCGCGAGGGGCCCGAATTCAAACGGGCTGGGGCAGTACGGGCTGCGCCAGCTGCCGTAGGCGATGTCGGTTTGATAAGCGGGTGGGATCCCGTCGGTGATCAGGCGTTTGCTGACCGATTCGATGGCGGCATCAGCGACGGGACCAAAGTCGCCGGTGCCGGCCGTCAGTTGCACTTGTCGTCGCCATGTTCCGGCGGGAGGACGTTGTTCGTATTGAATCAGTTTTTCGATGACCTGCGCCAATTCCTGTGGCGTATCGACGGGCAAGCGTCCGACCGCGATGTCGGGGACTTCATCGTCGTCAAGATCAGCGTACCAATTGTCGGTGGCGATTTCGGGTTCCGACCCCCAGCGACGAACCACCTTCGACGGTGCCATATGTGTGGCAATTGTTGTCGAACTCGCAATCGTGTTCTCTGCAACAGGCACGTCACCAACCAAGACGACAAAGCGGAGCCGACCTTGTTGCGCCACGTCGCGGATCACGGTCCGCAAGTTCGTTGCTGACTGGCCAGCGTCCGTAACGACCATTCGATGCCCCTGGTCCCGGCGATGATGCAACCAAGGACGCATCGTTGTCATCCAGGTCGGCGGCGCAACGATCAGCGTGTCGGGCGCGTCTCCGACGGTCACGCTGGCCGGTGTGGGGCCCAGCGTCAAGACGGGGGCCAGCGTCAGGATGAAAGTGGCGATCATGCCCTGTGTCCCTCATTCTCCGTAGATCTTTGGAACGAACCCCAATGCCCCTCCCAAACGTTGCCGCTCCCAAGCTTCTGCCGTTTCCGACCGTGGCGACTGGATGCGAGTGGCGGG
>JAGQPD010000630.1 GCA_020426865.1 Planctomycetales bacterium | reverse complement strand
TGGCGCAATTTCAACCTGGCCGAGTTTTCGACGGACGAACCCAATCCGCAGCAGCAGTTCGCGCGCAAACTAGCCACGGCAACTGGCCGGCCGAGCGAGTGGGACGTTGTTCCGCAGTTCGGCTGATCGCGCGATCGGGCTCCGCGTGTCCACCACCGCGCGGAGCCTTCTTTTTGCCTGGGAGGAGTCGATGATTGCCGACCCCGACAGACGAGGGCGTGTCCCTGATCTCGCTGGCAAGTCGCGCCACGCGCTAAACGTGACGGTGTCACATATTCGCGGCGACGATGGCGGCCTGTGCACAGGGCAGCCCGATCGGTGGCAGTGCGATGGGCGAGCGAAGTTAGCGACGACCCCGTCTCAGGCCCAACAGTGCGAACGCGGTCAATAACATGCAGGACGGTTCCGGGACGAGCGTCACGGAGGTATGTCCTTCGGCATTCAAAACGTCGAATGGTGAACCGTCGCCCAGAGTGCCACTCATTTGTCTCCCAAGGAGTCCATAGTCTTTTCGGACGCCGGGCACGAGGTCAGTAACTTGCATGCCGTCAACAAAGAAATCCCGCACGAATAAATTGACCTGCGCGCCTTGATCACCTCGAAAACCACCTTCAATGGAGCCTCCATACAGATTCAGGACGGCTTCTCCGATCCGCACATCGGCCAAGATCCGTCCTCCATAGATGTTTGCCGTGCCGCGATTAATCTGGAAAGTATCTGACCCGAAGCCGTCGCCAACCATGCCATCGTGGATATTGATTTTACTACTTAAGGAGAAAAAGGTGCTAGTAGTCGTTCCGCCGAACATGTTGAACGTCGAGCCTGGGAACGAATTAAATCGTGGCAATGTGCCTCCATACATGTTCATCTCGATGTTCGCGGAGGTCCCCAGATTGCTGCCAAGAGCAATACCCACCCCCAGACTGCCGCCTTCAAAGAGATTGACCTGTGTATCATCGGAGTCGATAAACCTAGGAGGAGTATCGGGCGGAACATTGTAAACTGTAGAAAACTGCCCCCAACACGGTGACATGAACCCGAGCAATGCAACGACAATTCCAACCAAGCGTTTCATGATGCAACTCCGTGATATTGGCAACGAGTTCGTGCGACGCGGCCCTGTCGGCGACTGAGCAGCGAAAGACCGGCGAAAGCAAGGAGCGAAAGCGTGGAAGGTTCTGGTACCGAGAGGCGGGTTACCGACACAATGTTGCCAGAATAGCGTGCAACCGGAGTTGTATTTACTGCCATGAACCAAGTTCTTTTTACCCAAGGTGCCAACGAGCCGTCGAAGTTATCCGCTTCTGGATTCGTGGTACTACCATAAAAAAAGAACTCAAGTTCAATGCGATCGGCAGGTGCGATGACAATTTGGGTATCAACGAGGTCAGTTCCGAAAGGGTATGAAAAGTCAAAGATAGGGATAAGGGGCGTACCTGGCCCCCCCCCCAGTTCAATTGGATAGGGAAATGAGTACTTTAGGTCTCCGTGAGAAATGTTATAGCCAGACACGCCGGGATCTGGCATAAACATGTACGGTGTGGCGCCGTACAAAGTAACTACGAATTCCTCTCCCTTGTCACCAAGTATTCGCCACCGGTAATCTTCCTGGGCGACAGCACTCGCCGTGACACTCAGTACGATTAATAGCGTTCGCATTGGCTTCCCCTGGCTGTAGACGCCGATCTCATCCGTTTCCGCCCAGTGTACCGTCGCAGCCCGCCAGGGACAAGCGAATGGCGTCAGCTTCGCTGTAAACGCCTAGGAGCCCCGTAGACGCACACAGGGGCAAGGCGGCCATTCGGTCGACTTGTCACCTGATCGTGCGTTAGGAGCGATCCTGGGGGACCGTTTTCACTGGATGGCCTTCGCAGCGGCCACACCGGCGGGGCTGAATCGGTGCGGTACCTTCGCTTGCCTCCTGTCTTGCCGTGGCGATCTTGCTTATCCTTGTTTTTCCTGGATTGAGAGTTGACAATCCATACACTTACACGGGGCGGAGGCTCGATACCGAGACGGGGATGCACTATTACCGGAACCGGTATTACCATCCGCAGCTGGGGAGGTTCGTGACGAGGGATCCGGTTGGAATCGTGGGCGGTATGAACGTCTACTCGGCAGGAGGTGATGTGAATGGGACTGACCCCTACGGACTATCGGAAGTGCGTTATTGGAACGAGTACAGCAGTGTTAGGGCCGATGCTTTCGTTAACTTTCCGGGGAACAAGTCTGAGACATACTTGTTGGTGGGCTCCGGGACTACCGTATACGGCACGATCTATGGGCGGGGGACGTTTCTCTTTGAACGACATCATACGTGGGAGAACAACTCTCAACCGCCGTATTACAGGCATAATATCGAAAAGTACTATGCGCGTTGGTCGATAGATTATCCGTTTCTGTGTAAGTGCGGAAGAGATGGAATGCCCGAAATATGGCCATTAGACCAGACCAAATCGGACTATGCGGGGCCTACCATGATGAGTCCTGAGATCGGGTTTCCAATTGGATCGATAACCGCCGGTTGGAAATTCAATTTGAATTATTCCGCTTTGAGTCGGAATTCTAGGAGAGAGCCAGACATCGGGGAGTTCAAGTGTACTTCACTAACTATGGCGTTCCATGCCGACTGGAGTTTGTCGTGGTCAACGACGGTTAATCGCTCATTAGGGTTTATAGAGTTTCCGGGAGAGGAAAACCTTTACACTTGGGAACTTGCCACGCATACTACGAACGACGCCAAGGTGACGTGTTGCTGTAAATGTAACTGAGATTGTTGGCAGAGAAAAAAGGATAGCGAGGAATGGCAGTTAGCGTCGATCGCGGTTGCAGACACAGTGTCGTACGACCATCAAGCCATTTGTGGTTTGATTCTTACCGCTGGTTAACGAAATGCATTAGAGAAGGATGTACGGGGGTGGGAATCTGGATTGCTGTTAGCGGAATCGCGATGTTGGGTTGCCGCAACAGCGAGCGGGATTTACCCTGGCACATCCGCTTCGTAGTTAGCGATTCCTCAAAGCCAGCAACATGGCAATTCGAGTCGCTTCCGTTTCCCGACGAGTTCATAGTGCGGGGCGGCCCTGCAGAAGCGGTGACGTCTGCGGGGTTGAAGGAGTTGACATCTTTGAGCGAAGAGGGCCGGTTGGTACTCGAACTGCTAGATATGACAGAGGACAACCGTTGGGGGCAGTACTTAGTTATTCCGGAGACGTGGTCGAGAAACGCAGTGGTAACGCTTGTATATAAAGGGAAGGAGTGTGGTACAGTCCGACTGAATGGCCGCGCAGTCGGCCTAGATGTTCAATGGGTGTCCGAATCGGAGACTTTTGTCGTGGATCAAATCACACTAAAAGAAGTCGACCCTCGGAATCACTCCCACTGACATTGGCGTGACGTACAAGAGGGAATAAAGTAGAAGGTGA
>JAGQPD010000629.1 GCA_020426865.1 Planctomycetales bacterium | reverse complement strand
TCGTAGTCGACTTCGCCGAACGCCGGCGCCTGATGCACGACGCCGCTGCCGGAATCAATCGTGACAAAGTCGGCGGCAACGACTCGCCAGGCGACCGACTGCGCGACGCCTGCGCGCAACGTGCCAGCGGCGCTGCCTGACTGTTTGTAGTAATAATCAAACGGCGGCACGTATCGCTTGCCAATCAGATCCGCGCCTTTGCACGTCGACTCAACGGTCAGTTCCCGCTTGACCTTCGCTGCGATCGCGTCGACCAGCGCGGCGGCGACGATCAACTTTTCGCCGTCTTCCGGGTCGACCACCGTGGCATAGTCCAACTCCGGGTGTACGGCCGCGAACTGATTGCTGGGGAGCGTCCAAGGGGTCGTCGTCCAGACGAGCAAACTGGTGTCGGTCGTGTTTCCGTCGTCGTTCAGCAGCGGAAACTTCACATACACGCTGGGGTCGGCGACTTCGCGATAACCCAGGCCGACTTCGCCGCTGGAGAGCGCGGTGCCCCCTTGGGCCCACCACCAAACGATCTTGTAGCCTTCGTACAACAGGCCGCGGTTGAACAGATTCGCCAGGCTCCACCAGACGCTTTCGACATAGCTTTGGTGATACGTCACATACGCTTCGCCTAAGTGAATCCAGAAACCAAGCCGCTCGGTCAGTCGCTCCCACTCTTGCATGTAGCGCCAAACGCTTTGCTGGCACTGCTGGATGAAGGGCTCGACGCCGTACGCTTCGATCTCTTCCTTCGAGTGGATGCCCAGGTCTTTGCAAACTTCGACTTCGACCGGCAGGCCATGCGTGTCCCATCCGGCTTTGCGCTCGCAGCGATAGCCGCGCATGGTGCGATAACGCGGGAACAAATCCTTGATCGCCCGCGTCAGGCAGTGGCCGGGATGGGGCAACCCGTTGGCGGTTGGTGGGCCTTCGTAGAAGACGAATCGAGGGGCGCCCTGACGCTGCTTTAAGGTTGCTTGATAGGTTCCGTGCTTCTTCCAAAAGGCCAGGATTTCTTCCTCCAATCGGGGAAAACTGACCTGGGTAGGTACTTCCTTAAACATGAATCGGCTCGATACAGAACGGTAGGAAACTTGCTGTTTATCGCAGAGTAGACCACGAACCCGGCGACAATACAATGCGAGTCAACCAAGCGTGGCACGGGTGAGGCTGGAATAGAAGAGCTTGGAATCGGACAGGGCCAAACCGTACGGGGTGAATTTGGAAGGTGCCGGGCGCGTTGGCCTGTCGGGACGACGTTAGTCGGCGACACCGAATTCCATCAACATCTTCACGAACCCTGGATGTTCGCGAACGGCGTCCAGGTCCGAATCCGCTTCGAGGTGGGCGAAGTCGTCGTAGCCCAATTCGATCGCCATCCGCAATTGAAAAATTGCTTCCTCGATGTGCCCCGTCATGCAGAGGCTGCAGGCATAGTTATAGCGGACAACACAGTCTTCAGGCTGCAAATGGGCAAGCCGCTCGTCCAACGGAAGGGCCTGATCGTAATGGCCGCGTCTGGCCAACAATTCCACTTGCCGCCGCAAGACGTCGACATAATTTGGATTGCGACGCAGAATTGCTCCATAGAACTCCCTTTCAAAATCGGCCTGGTCGTCCGTGGCGCAGCCCTGCCAGTTGTGTTCTGGGTCGACATCAAACGGTTCTTGGGAACTCGGCATTGTGGTCGCTCGCTATTCGTCTTCAAAGTCGGCGTCTAGGTCGTCGTCGTCCATACTGTCGTCGTCGACATCATCATCGTCGGATTCGCGTTCGAAGTCGTCGTCAAACTCGTCGTCCTCAATGTCTTCTTCGAAATCGTCGTCGAAATCATCGTCGAAGTCGTCTTCGTCGAAGTCATCGAAATCCCCAACTTCATCGTCATCGTCGATCGAGCTAAAAAGGTTAGAACCGCTAGCAGGTGCGAACTTGTAGGGGTTGGACTCCGGTAAATCCTTTTCGCTTGAAGGACTCGTTGCCAACGTCGATTCGGATGATTTCATATGCGCTTCACAGATAAAAGAGTATCCATCGGGATCAATAAGACAACCGCAAACCAGTAATTTTTAGGGATCCGGGGCGTGAAGATTCTACGAATCCCAAATCGTCATGAATTAGTACAGATGCCGCGGTTTGTCAAGCGTCACAGCGAATTTACGGCCCTCGGGCGCTCGCCGGCCGCTCGCCCGTCGCTCGCAACTGCCGTTTTTGGCCGTTTTTTTGCCGTCGCCCCCGCCCGTCCGCCGACACTTTCCCGACCTGATCCGCGAAGATACTTGGCAGCGCCGCGCTAGGAAACTCATGATCGGCCAAATCACAGAGCAAGTGGGGACGTCGGTCAATGCGGACAGCCGATTGCGATGGACAGCCGCGAAATGGTAAATCTTTGACAGCACTTGGCGGGAATCAAGGAAGTGCATCGACCCAACCGGAAAGAAAATAGGGCAGAGCCAGTCGAAGACCAGCCCTGCCCAGCACGGGGGTGAGAAAGCCAAAGTTGTAAAGCACGTGGTGTCACCCACGCCCTTATCTGTACGTTAAGCCGACTTGGGCGGGTCGTCAAAGGAAAGCATTAGCTGAAATGGGTAAATCAGGGGATTTGCCCTGCGAACGACTGGACTGTAGGGATTGTGACGACAGTGCGGTGCAATTCCTAGGTGTGATAGTCGGCGTTGATGTGGATGTACTCTGCCGTCAAGTCACAAGTCCAAAAGCGGACTTCTTGGTCGCCATCCTCGAATTGTAATTCCACCAAGGTGTCGCGGTTGTTCTTCATCTGTTTCGACACGTCCGCGGCGTCGAAAGCAACGGGGCCGCCTTGGTCGTAGAGCGTCGTGCCATTGATGGCGAGCGCTACTTTCCCGGGGTCGAAGGGGACGCCTGCGTAGCCGGCCGCGGAAACGATCCGTCCCCAATTCGGGTCATTACCAGCGATGGCGGTTTTTACCAACGCGCTGTTGGCCACGGTCTTGGCGATGGCAAGAGCATCGTCACGAGTCGCACATCCCCGCACGTGCAACTCGATCAGGTGCGAGATCCCCTCGCCGTCGTTGGCGATTGCGCGTGCCAGTTCGGTGCATACAGAAAGCAATTCCGATTCAAACAACTGCAGGCCCTCCCCTTGCAGTATTTCGGCATGGGCCTGGCCGCTGGCCAGCAGCAACAGCGAGTCGTTGGTGCTCATGTGTCCTTCGACGCTGATGCAATTAAATGTTTGATCGGCCACCCGCGCAAGAATTTCCTGGGCATCCTGAGGTGACAATCGAGCGTCGGTGAGCACGACGGAGAGCATCGTCGCCATCTTGGGCCCGATCATCCCGGCTCCCTTGGCGGCACCACAGATGCGAGTTACGTTACCTCCCACGGTTATTTCGGTGCTGCTCATTTTGCGCACCGTATCGGTGGTCATTAACCCTTCCGCTGCCGCTGTGAATGCGTCTTCATGACTGGCCAGGGCGGACGTGGCGGCGCCAATCCCTTTGGCAATTTTCCGCATCGGCAGATGGTGGCCGATGATCCCGGTCGACATCACCAGTACCTGTTCTGGTTGGCAGCCAATGGCATGGGCCGTCAATTCCGCCATCTGCTCGGCATCGGACATTCCCTGTTCGCCAGTGCAGGCATTGGCATTCCCCGAATTAATGACGACGGCACGGATGTTACTGCTGGGGGTACGGTGGCGATCCAGCACGACCGGTGCGGCCACCACCAGATTCGTGGTGTAGACACCCGCTGCCGTCGCCGGTTCGTCGCTGACAAACAGCGAAACGTCTTTCGCGCCGCTTGCTTGTTTGATGCCACATGAAACAGCCGACATACGAAAGCCGCGAGGCACATGAATGGTCATGTCACGAATCCTTGAGTTAATCTCTACAATAGTCCCATCGTTTCGGGAACGCCAAACATGAGATTCATGTTCTGGACCGCCACTCCAGAGGCCCCCTTAATGAGATTGTCGATGCAGCTGATCGTCATGATCCGCCCACCCACAACGCGCGCCGTAATGTCGCAGAAATTCGTATGCGTGCAATCCTTGGTGGCGGGTAAGTGATCGACGACGCGGACGAAGGGGCGGTCCGCATAGAAGGAACGCAGCACGTGAATTACCTCGGATTCGCTTACGGACTTCAACGGTTTGGCGTATGCCGTCGTCAGGATCCCACGGTCCATGGGGATCAGGTGGGGCGTGAAGAGCACGTCCACTTCACGGCCAGCCGCCAGGCCCAGGATCTGCCGTATTTCTGGCGTATGGCGGTGGCGCCCGACATTGTATGCCGCCAAACTCTCGTTGCATTCAGGATAATGCGTCGTCAACTTCGGGGAGCGCCCCGCGCCACTGACACCACTCTTGGAATCAAAGATTATCTCCGAAGGGTCAACGATACCTTCCCTCAACAGCGGGGTCATCGCCAGGATCGCCGACGTAGGGTAGCAGCCAGGGTTGGCCACCAGTTGGGCCGATCCGATTTCGCTTGCAAACAACTCCGGTAATCCGTAGACCGTCTTGCCGACTCGCTGCGGATCCGGATGAACTTGTCCGTACCATTGTTCATAGGTCGGCACGTCCCGCAACCGATAGTCCGCACTGAAATCGACGACGCGCGTGTTGCCTTCCAAGATCGGCATGATCGAACTGGCCGAAGCGCCGTGCGGCAAACAACTAAATACCATATCCGTTTTGGCGGCAACCGCGGTCGGCTCGAGATTCTCCAGACACAGATCCAGCCTTCCGGTTAGTTGCGGGTGCACCGAAGCTACGTGCGGACTCCCCTCCTGACGGCTCGTTAACGCCACAATGGTTGCTTCGGGATGACGCAGCAAGATCTTGATCAGCTCCAACGCCGTATAACCCGTTGCACCAAGGATTCCGATTCGTATCGACATTTTTCTTTGGCGGTTCGATTGATTTGAAGAATTCCGATGGAAGGGGGCCGTCCCCCTCCGGGCCATCCGCCGTAGTCACATCCCCCGGCAATCGCCGGCAGGATTTGCGGCTGACCCCAACGCGCAAATATAGCGGTGGCCGGGTCGAGTGGCAATCAAAGATCCGCGCCCCTTGGCGGTGTCCCGTTGGCAGTGCCATGCTTGCTGGGCAGTTTCTTCGCGATAGTCCATCACCTAGAATGGACGTTTCGATCGATCGGCAGGGAGGCACGAGCTCGCAGCCTCCCCGCACGCCGGCGGCTTCCGATCGGGGGAAGGTCGGAACGATTTCAATTCGAAAAACAACATGTACCGAGGTAACATGATAGGGTATTGCACGAACGTCCATGCCGGGGCCGATCTGGAACAGACCTGGAACAACCTGCGCAGGTTCGCTCCCGCCGTAAAGAAGCTGGTCTCGCCGAATTCTTTCATGGGGGTCGGGTTATGGCTATCGGCCCGCACGGCCCGTCAATTGCGCGAAAGCCGCCAAAAGCTCGAGTTTGCCGGCTGGTTGCGTGGCCAAGGTTTTATACCCTACACCATGAACGGATTTCCGTACGGTGACTTTCATCAGCAGGTCGTCAAGCACCGGGTGTACGAGCCAACGTGGATGGATGCCAGTCGATTGAATTACACTCGCGACCTGATAGCGATCCTGGATCTTTATCTATTGCCTGGCATCGGTGCCACGATTTCGACGTTGCCTGTTGCCTGGGGCGAACCCGAGCTCACACCGTCGCAATGGGAAGCGGCAGCGGCGAATTTGCGTCAATGTGCCATGGAATTGCACGAGTTGCTTGAGGATGCAGGGCGGCCGATGAGCTTGTGCTTGGAGCCCGAGCCGGGGTGTGTGCTGGACCATGGTCAGGACGTCGTCGATTTTTTCGAGAATTATCTGTTGCGTGATGGCGATGAAGATGTGATCCGGCGGCATATTCAAGTGTGCCATGATGTTTGCCATGCGGCCGTGATGTTTGAGTCGCAGCGGGAGGTCCTGCAAACCTATTACGACGCAGGGATCGGTGTGGGGAAAATGCAGATTTCTTCGGCCGTTGCCCTTGACGCCGAAGGACTTAGTGCCGAACAATACAGCGAGGCCATGACGCAGTTGTGGTCGTTCGCAGAAGATCGGTATTTGCATCAAACGTCATTACGACGCTCGCCGCAGTCGCCCCCCGAATTGTATTGCGACCTGCCATCGGCACTCGTCGCCGCATCCCGTGACGAGGTTGCTCAGCAACAGTGGCGGGTTCATTTTCACGTGCCGATATACCTGGAGGAGTTTGGTGGCTTGCGGACAACTCAGGCAGAAATCGGCGAATGCCTGGAGGTGCAACGAGAACTCTTTCCGTGGGCCCAGCTGGAAGTGGAAACCTATGCCTGGAATGTCCTTCCCGAAGATTTACGGATTGAGAACCTTTCGCAGGGAATTGCGCGGGAACTGAACTGGTTGAAAGGGAAATTGGGCTAGGGTTCGCCTGGCCTCATTGTGACGGCGCCGCACCGCAGTGTACAATGTCTGGATGCATGAGCTGTCTCGTGCCCTGCCTGCCAGAATGTCGCGGTCGCTGACCGGTGTCGTGTTCTGGCGATATCCTGCCTGTAAATTTTACCGCCGTTGCATTTTTCTGGAGCGCAATGATGTCCGCGAACACTAATTCTCTTCACCATCGACTGGGACGCAATTGGTTGCCGGCGATATTCGGTATTGTTTTTGTTGTGACCATGGAAACTGCCGTGCAGGCCGACGACTGGCCGCAATGGCGGGGTGTCGATCGTACGGACGTCAGCAGTGAAACGGGATTGCTCAAGGCATGGCCCGATGGCGGGCCCCCGCTGGTATGGCTCTATAAGAACGCGGGAAACGGTTATTCGGGACCAGCCATCGTCGCTGGCCGTCTCTATACCCTTGGGACGCGTGATGACAAAGAGGTGTTGTTGTCGCTCGACGCCGACACGGGGGAAGAACTGTGGTGTCAGACAATTGGCGAAATACTGGATAACGGGTGGGGGGATGGGCCCCGTGGTACGCCCACGATCGACGGCGATCGGATATATGCCATGAGCGGCCAGGGAGTTGTGGTCTGCTGCAATTTGGACGATGGTCAACTGCGATGGCAAGTATCGATGGAAAAGCTTGGTGGTGAGATACCGCAATGGGGCTATACCGAATCGGTGCTCGTTGACGGCGAACACGTCCTATGTACCCCCGGCGGCAAGGATGGAGCGATGGTGGCACTGAACAAAATGAGCGGCGAAGTCGTCTGGCAGTCCTCCGAGTTCACTGATGGTGCCCAGTATTCGTCGATTATTCCCATCGAGCATGAAGGGGTCCGGAGCGAACTGGAAATGAT
>JAGQPD010000628.1 GCA_020426865.1 Planctomycetales bacterium | reverse complement strand
CAATTCTGGCAAAAACATTGATCGACGCGTAATTCCTCACCATGCCCGGTCGTCGATCGTAGCCGCATCTTCTACAATAGACGGGAAATTTATCCGGCAATTTATCCGGCAAACTGAGTTCGGGCAGACAGCCGCTGCCTTGCCAAATCAACGAATGGGAGACTGACGCCATGCAGACCGGAAAGCAACGATTGACGACTTGCCTTTCGCCGACACGACCGACATTCCTTTTCCATCGACTAGCAGCCATCGCCCTGGTGGCCGTTGCCATGGGTTGCACCCCCAAGGCCGATTCGTCGAGCGACACGTCGGACGATTCAGGTCCGGTGATTGAACTTCCTGGCGACGATACCGGCGAATCCTCCGACCAAATCGACGCTACCGGGGCCGACGCTACCGAGCCACCAGCGGGTGACAACACATCGGCATTCGAAGAATCATCCAATCAATTGGTCGCCATCGAGAAGGATGAAGTCAACTTGGGTGATAATACGCTTACTGTCGGCATTCCGGGTACCGGCCCTTTATCGATCGCGGAAATCAAGACCTGGCTCAAAGACCCTGCCAACCACGTTGTCCTGAAAATTACGCTGCCCGAAGGTTTGGCAAAAGCCGAAGCACAAGTCTCGGGGCTCGATGCCAACCCTATGACACGGGCCAAGATCGAGCTCGGACGGCAGTTGTACTTCGACAAGCGGCTGGCAAAAGAGAATGCTGTCAGCTGTGCCGATTGCCATCATCCGGATGAAGGGTACGGACGGCACACGCAATTCGGAGTTGGCATCAATGACCAGACTGGTAATCGCAACAGTCCGGTCAGCTACAATCGGATTGTCAGTAGTGCTCAGTTCTGGGACGGACGTGCTGCTTCGCTGGAAGAACAGGCAATTGGCCCCATCGCCAACCCCATTGAAATGGGCAACACCCATGACGCATGCGTCACGTGCCTAAAGGGAATCGAAGGCTATCAACTGCAATTCGACAGCGTCTTCCCAGGCGAAGGACTGACCATCGAGAACGTCGGTAAAGCAATTGCCGCCTTCGAACGAGCCATCGTCACACAACCGGCACCCTACGACTACTACGAATTCGTGCGAACCGTAGAAAGCCAATACGAAAAGGACGAAATCGCCGACTTGAAAGAAGAAGATCCGGAACTGGCCGCCCGCTACCAGGAAGCGGTGGCCAAGAGCGCTCCCATGTCCGAAGGGGCTCGACGCGGTCGAGAGCTCTTCTTTGGTAAGGCTAATTGCACGGCCTGCCACGCCGGCGCTAATTTCACCGACGAGAAATACCACAATCTGGGTGTTGGAATGGAAAAGGACCCACCCGATTGGGGACGATACGAGGTCACCAAGCAGGATATCGATCGCGGGGCCTTCAAGACCCCAACGTTGCGAAACATCGTCCATTCGGCCCCGTATATGCACGATGGCTCGCAGAAAACCTTGGAAGAGGTCGTCGAGTGGTATTACAAGGGCGGCCATCCCAACACCTATCTCAGCGAAAAGATGAAGAAGCTGAACCTGACGGCGGAAGAGAAGTCAGACCTCGTCAAGTTTATGACCGAAGGCCTAACGAGCGACTTTGTGAAGGTCGAACAGGGGCGATTGCCTCAATAAGCATGCGCCTTGTACATTGGCTGCGAATTCCAGCCCATGCCCTACACATGCTGGAATCGCCGCTCAGATGGATTACCATAGCAGAACGTTCGGCAGACGATTGTAGTCAAACCGCCAACTAAGGATGGCGGACAACGCTGCCGGCGCAAGCTAAGGGTGTCCGTGTGGAGATTCAGGAACTTCTGATCGAACGATTTCGTGGCCGCCGCCGATTGCAGCTATCCGGCGTCCTTCCTGAAGCCCTGGTGGCAATCGCAAGCGATGCGAACCGACGGTGGGACTTGCTGCAATTGCTGCCGTTCCTGCTCTACGGAATCGACGACGCCTTTCGCCCCCCTGCCGCCGACGGGCCCAACACGTCCCCCACGCGACTAAGTGGCAGTCTGGCCTTGCGGTTGCCGACGGACGCAACGGCAGGGCCGACCGCCGATCCACTTACCGAACCGGAACTCATCGTCTGGCTCCGCCGCGGTTTTGCCGATGACTTGCCAGGTTCGCAATACATCCAAATGGAGGATTGCCACGGGCGAGTGGTCGACGTCCCCGCCGTACGTCAATGGCTGAGCCACAGCAGTGCCGCTGATTTCGTTGCCTGGCACACCTTCAGTCGCGAGCGGCTACGGACACTTTCTGCGCGAGATGCCTTTCGGCAGACCCTGACCGATCTAGAGAAAGCGATCCAAAATAGCGTCTCCCTTCGACCACATGACTCCGATTCGCGCATCATCAATGCCGTTGTCGATCGCTCGGCGATCAAGGCCATTCTAGGAGACCTGCTAGCCAGCCGCGATGCTGCTCGAGCGCTGGCGGAGCTCCCTACGGAAAGTGCTTCACCACAATCGTCCGGGGAAACGGCCGACGATCCGATTGACACCAGCGCCGCACTTTCCGAGTGGCTCGCACAGCTGGAACGAATTGAGCGTGATTTGTCAACGCAAATCGATAGAACATCTACCTGGCATGTGCCGACTCAGCGGCCACAAACACAACGACTGGACAGGGCAACCTGGCAGGATGCCACCGCGGCTCTTCGCGCCGATACGGTGCGATTGGTCGACCCGAATGGTTACGGAGAAGAGCCTTTTGCCACCGAAAGTCGACAATTGCAGGAGGAATTGTCACAGAAGCTTCTGGAGTGCCGCCGCCAGTATCTGCATGCCAGGCAACAACATCATGAAGCCGAGCGACTACGTGCCGCTCGATCGGCACCTCGTCCGTCGCCATCCTTTGTATCCAGATCGCGTTTGTCATGGCTGATTCGATCGTTGCAGGACGATCGCGACGCGGCCCTTTCGGCCTTCGATGAATGGGGTACGTTACAGGCCGAATTGGCACACGCACGGCAACAATTGGAATCGTTACGTGCAACCCTATCGCGTGCGGTTGGGCTCAGCGGTCTGACCACGGTCCCGGTCGATTTTTCTCAAGGGTGGGAATCTGTGCCACAATTGCGGACGGCGGCTGAAGCGTTGAAACAATTGCGAAACCAATACGAATCCAGCCGCAACGCGTATCGAGATTTCCTTCGCCAACCGAGAAAACGAAATCAACCGCGCGTGCCGAAGTCGGATAAGCACAAGAAAAAACAGTCGCATCAACCAGATTCATTGACAACGTCCGCGCCCGATTCGCCGGCGCCGGTTACAGCAACGTCAGACGACAGTCCGCTGCGGAAATACGCCCACTCACTTCGCGCCCGCGTGGCCTTGGACACGCGACTGGCCGACCTTCGCCATACGCGGGACACGCTGGTCGATGAGCACCACAAAATACAGACTAATAATTGGCTCCGCGTGGGCGCGAATATTCCCCTGGCAATCATGTTTGTAGCCGGAATCTTAACCACCATCTTGGGACTATGGCTCGTCACAGGTCACTTGCGCTGGGGGTTGATGTGGATCGGCATCACGACCTGGGTGGCCGCGTCGATGCTCAAAATCAGTTTCAGTATCCTGGCGGACCAACGAGCCCGTTGGATGACGCAGATGCTGCAAACGATCAACGGACAAATCAAACAACTGGAAATGGAACGGTCACAACTTAAGGGCAAGGCAGCCAGCGAAAAGGACCCACATGCTGCGTTGGAACGTATTGAGCGCCAACTGATCGCTCCGACGTCATCCAGTGATCATGCGTCGGTCACGTTGGCAGCGACAACAGGTAACCGGACGGAAGACACCACACAGCCTTCAAATACTGCCGACAAAAAATCCGATAACCGTTCCGACAACGAATGGCTGGCACGTCGTGCCGGTTTGCGTCGTGATTATCAACTTGCCCGGCGGGACTATCGAATCAAACGCCGTGATTGGCAACAACATTTGTCTGCCGTAGGCCTGCCGAAACACGTCTCCCCTCGTCAGGTTGCCGAGCTTGTCGCTACGCGACAGTCATCTCGGATCGACGAACTTGAATCGCAACGTGAGCGCGTCGCGCAACTCGCACAACAGGTCGCCGCCCGACAGAGCATGCTTGGCTATTGGGAGGCGAAGCTGCGGAAAGCACTGGCCGAATGCGGCTGCAGCGTAGCCGGAGCGGACCTGCCGGCGATGTACCGCATGTTGGCCAATCAAAAGCAATTCGATTCCAGTGACCTCACCGCCGGCGAAACCGATCCGGCAGTCGACAGCGACAACTCGACTTTCGTTGATGCAAAAGACGTTGATGCAAAAGACGTTGATGCAAAAGACGTTGATGCAAACGATGTTGATGACACCTCGAATGAATCAGGAGACGTCAGTCAGCAGATGGTTGCATCGCGCAATGAATGCCTGAAGCTACGTAAACAATACTGGCGACTCAGCCGGCAAATGGCGGCGGTACGTGCAGAACAGAAGGCGGTCCAGCGATATCGGGAGCGAATTGCTGCAGTACAGCAGCGTCAAGACGAATGGCTTAGCCACGTTCAACAGCAACTCTTGGCAGATCATTCCGATCAAGCCAAGATCACCGAGGATCGTGCGGCAGGACTAGATGAGATTGCACAAGCGTTGGAGGAATTGCGGGGTCGGGTGCAACGTCATCGCGAGCAGTTAGCCGATGTCTTCGCGCAGCGGGCGCAGCCGTCCGCACACAGGGTGACGCCGGCAGTGCCGGGTGCAAGTCACGGCGGCGGCAGAATATCGGGTTGGGCAACCGTGGCCGACCAACTCGATTCGACGACGCAAAAACTGGAGGTTGCCTTGGCGGCAAGAAACTCTAGTGCAGCCACGGAGTTGGCAGCCAGCAATGGTAACCTCACTGAGTCCCCCCCCAGCACCGTCGCTCGGCGCGATGCATTGCTTCGCTCCTTCACCGACGGAAAGTGGCAACGGTTTGACAGCAGCGAGCAGACGGTCGTCTGGGGGAATGAGGAGACAGCAGCGGAGATTCTTCGCAGCCACGTCGACGATCTTGACGACGCGTCGCGGCATCTGATTGTATTCGCAACGTGGCTGGCACGTTGGTTAACCGACGACCGGCGCAAGCTGGATCTTCCGATCATCCTGGACGATATCCTGGCCGATCTTCCGCCGGAATTTCTGGCTTCGATCGTCACGGCGTTGAATCAACTTGATTTGGGATTGGTCTTGATGGTCACGGCCGAGAGGACGATCGCGGAGCTATTCGAGTCGCAGGACATGCCGGTCGCGTGGATCGATGCATGGGAGCAATCGAGCGGGCGCGGCGGGTGATGTGTTGCCTATCCGATTACTTTGATCGATGACGATTTGGCACGGCAGCGACATTTCGCAATGGCAATCGCGAACGGCTTTGCCTGGAATGAGTGGTATGGGATTGTGCCAGCGCCTGCCAACATACTTTGGCCAGGCTGAACAGCCAGAATCCCCAGAGCCCTCCCAACACACCGAACGACACAATGCTTAGGGACACGTCTGCCCAACGTGGAGGGCCATCGTCGATCAAAAAGAGGAAATAGGCACCCCACGCCGCACCGCCCGCGGCGGCGAAACCCGCCAATACGAAGATGAGCCGGCCGATTGAAGTCTTGAGACTCAACTTGGTCACCGGCGCGAATTCGATTCTCCGTGGTCGCCTGTGTTGTGTTACTCGTATGCTACTGGCGAAACCCGGCAGGTCATCGATCGGCGTGTTACCGTTCTGTCGCAATTTGGTTCCGATAGCATTGCCGGCCACGTGGGCCAACAGGACCATACCGAAAAGCAAGATCGCGGTACCGACCGCAGGACCTGCGGTCTGAAACAGCACGAGGATCACGCCGACAGCTGCCACTGCCCAAAACATGGTCCGCAACCGGAACTGGGGGGGCTTCAGTCCCGGCCGGTGGTCGCCATTTGGACCGGGGCCAGGGTTTGCGGTTGGGAGCGACTTCATGGTATCCGTTTTTCCTGTGGCGAGACGACGAATTCACATTATACGCCGCTAGGCAAATCGGCTACAATGTCTCGACAACGGATGCCGGGATAGAGATGACAACGATTTCGTGATCGCAGAGATTTCGTAATCTGGTCGTATTGCAGCTGGTCGTATTGCAGCCACGGTAAACGCCACGTTAAATGAACCAATGGATTGGATGGATCAGCGAACGATCGTGGGCCTGATATTCGCCGCAGCGATGGTGCTGCTGGCGTATCGCTTGGGGTATCAGGCCGGCAAGAGCGACGGGCATGAAGAAGGACGGAAGTCGGGGACGCGTGAGGTATCGATCCGTGCCTACGCGGTGGGCTATGACCGTGGCAAGCGGGCCCGTGACGAAGAGCACCATCAGGAAGAGGATGCCGCTCCACCGGCCAAGCCAGCGTTCGGATGCCTTGTGGTTCTAGGTATTGCGATCGTACCCGCGCTTAGCTGTTGGCTGTTCAGCTAAGGCATGGTCGCCGCGGCAACGATCATCATGCCGATCACCGCCAGATTCAACAACAGCATCACCGCTCCCACGCCGATGCCGATATAGGCATGGGCAGTCCCCTTCGCTTGCGGCTGACCTTTCACGTGTCGCAAACCGGCGATTCCCAAACCGATCGCAACGGGCGCCAAGATAAGAGAGAAGCAGGGGATTAGACTGAAAATGCCAAAGTAGTAAGCCAGCAGCGCGTAGGGATTGTTGTACGGGATAAGCGTCGACATTGCCGAATCACCAGTGACATTCGGTTCGGTAGCGGCCTCGACGGGCGTGATTTCTATGCCACATTTGGGACACACATCAGCGAACTTGCCAATCGCAGCGTTACACTCAGGGCAGGTGACAACGGGGGCTGCATCGGACATGATTGCTTTTCACTTTCTACGCAACGTCCGGTACGTCCATTCGCCGGGCGGCATTTCGATGGTAGCGTCTACGGCACGTCGTGCACCACGACCAAATTGTGAGCGCCGGGTGCCACGCCGGTTCCGGTCGCGACGACGTATCGGTCGCCGGACCGCAATGTCTGATCCGCAATTCCCCACTGGTCGATGAACTGACACAACTCCATTTGATCTCCGATCGGTGCGCCTCGCAAGGGCGAAACACCCCAGAGCAGCGTTGCCTGCCGCATGACTTTCTCGCTGTCCGAAACCGCCACGCACGGCACAAAATCCCGTTGGCTCGATTTGGCGATCGAGGTTGCCCCGCTGCGAGTCACAACGACCACGAGTTTCGCCGTCAGGCGTTCGGCAATTTGTGCGGCACCGTAGACGACCGAACGTGTCACCGGATGAACAACACCTCCTTCATACGATTGCGGTCGAGCAATCGGACGTTCGGCCAAGATCGGTTCGGTTTGCAACATGATCCGATTCATCAGTTGGACGACGAGCGCCGGATAAGTGCCGACGGCAGTTTCGCCCGACAACATGCAGGCATCGGCACCGTCAAGTATCGCATTGGCGACGTCCGTCACCTCAGCCCGTGTAGGACGTGGATTGCGCTGCATGCTGTCCAACATCTGAGTCGCGACAATGACAGGTATTTGCAGACGATTGCAGGTGGCAATCACGCTTTTCTGAACTACAGGAACGTCAGCGACATCGATTTCCACACCCAAGTCTCCGCGTGCCACCATCACACCATCCGCCGCCTTGGCAATGGCCTCCAAATCGTCCACTGCCTCGCGCTTTTCGATCTTGGCGATGATCAGTGGCTCCCAATCGCATTCGCGCAGCAAACTTCGCAGCTGATCAATCTCTTGTGGCTTCCGCACGAAACTGAGGCTGACGAAGTCGGCCTGGCATTGTGCCGCCCATCGGGCATTGTCGATATCCCTGTCCGTGATCGCCGGCAAACTTACCGCCGCTCCTGGAAGATTCACCCCCTGCCGGCTGCGGATCTCGCCAGCGTTCGTCACGCGGCACGTTATCACATCCTTCTGGCATTGCGTGACGACCAGACTGACCGTGCCGTCGGCCAACATCACGGTGTCTCCCTCCCGCAATTCGTCAATCAATCGGTCATAATTGCTGACCAACTCATTGGCCGCCGTCGCCGTCTCACTCCGGACAAATCGCAACTCATCATCCGTGTTACAGACTAACGGCTCCGACGCCAACTCACCCAACCGAATCTTGGGCCCCGCCAGGTCCACGAGAATCCCCAACGGTCGAGTCCGCTGGCTGATCTCACGCACCGTGTCGACAATTCGCTGGTGCTCCTCCCGTGTGCCATGAGCCATATTGATGCGGAACACGTCGGCACCGTTGGCAGCCAGCCGCTCCAACATCTCCTGGCTTCCACACGCCGGGCCGACCGTGGCGACAATCTTCGTCCGGGCCCGCTGCCGAGAATGTTCCTGGATCACCGAATCGCTTCCCCTGCTCGCCATCGATTCCCTCTCTCTGGTTCCGCTCCTCTTCGTGCCGTGACAACCGGCGGTTGACCAAATGCAATTCTGTGAGCCACAATACCACCAAGCGGCATCGGTTCGCAATACGCCGTTTCGCCGTCAATCGTTTCGCCGTCAATCGTTTTGCAGGCGGCCCATTGCTGTCCACTGCTCAGCCCACGCACCCCGACAACGTGAACGCCTTGTCCGACTCATCCTTTGATGCTGCAGATCACGCCGACCAAAATGGAAATCGCTCGTGGCGAACGGACTCGCGGAAACGGACGCGCTGGATTCTGGCCACGATCAGTGGTGTGGGAGTGGCCTTGCTAATTGGAGCGGGGACTTTGCCGTTGTGGTTTGCGGCCAATCGGCTGCCGGTATTGGACCGAGCCAGTTTTGATGCGGGGACAGCATTGTGGGACCGAGTTGGACCAGCTGATTATTCGATCGAGACGGAGGTGCAGGGACGCCAAGGGGCGACGTACAAGGTTGAGGTCCGTGGGGGCCAGGCGGTTGCGGCCTGGCGCAACGGCGCGCCGCTACGCGATCCGCGGACATGGCGTACGTGGAGCGTTCCGGGGATGTTCGACACCATCGAACGCGACGTCGAGGCAGTGGAAGCGGCGGCGGCGGGGCATCCGGAACCGGGCCGACCGCAGGTCGCCATTCGAGCACGAATGGATCCGCGTTGGGGATATCCGGCCGACTTCCAACGCATTGAAATCGGCACAATCAACGAAGTTCGGTGGCATACTGTACGGTTCGAGGTATTGACGGGCGGCGACGGCGAAACAGGTCAGTCGGCTGCGCCGCAACGCGACGAAGGGACCAGTGTCCGTTCCGGCGGCT
>JAGQPD010000627.1 GCA_020426865.1 Planctomycetales bacterium | reverse complement strand
CAGCGTTGGATTCATCGCATGGAAGAATCGATCGGTGGTGTTGCAGCCGATCTGTTGGCGTTTCCTGCCAGGCTGGCCGGTACTCGAGCCTACCGATACCTTCTGCGTGCGCTCAAGGAACGTCAGCCTCCCGATTGCCGCGCCGACATCCACTTGGTAGCGCCAGATTACGTCGACGCCAATCCAGCCGAGCGTCCGGTTGTGGAACGGATCTTTGCAGCGTTTTGCCGCGCAAAAGAAGATCAGCAAAAAGCAGATGCGCACTTACTTCCGGAAGGCGGTTGGAAAAAAGTACTGGAGACATCCTATGCGCCTTTGTTATGTAGCTGGAAGGAAAATGACCTGGACCTGTTTCATCAGTTTTTGACAAACTTCGGTGCCTGGCACGAACCGACCGGGATTACCGAATCGTACCTGTTGCGGGGGATCCGCCACTCGCCACGCCGACAACTCCACTTCGAACAGCGGGAAATGGCAAATGCCATCCACTGGTGGACGATGTTCGAAAGCCAGGGCCGCCAGCTCGACGCACTCTCCATGCCACGATTCGGCAATCAATGTGGAGTAACCGTCGATGGGCACTTTTTGTCTACCGACGCGGTTGCCAGCGACGTCGATTCACGCGTTATCGCTGGACTTGTGAGTGATTGTCCTCGTCCGCAGCTAGCCGAGCTGGGCGGTGGCTATGGACGCCTCGTCCATTTTCTGTCACGACATATTTCCACATTCCGTTACCTGGGGTTCGATCTTCCCGAATGTATTTGCTGTGCCAGCTACTACCTCATGCTGGCGTTCCCGGAAAAGAGATTCCTGCTGTACGGTGAGGCAGATTGGGATTCTGATGTTGCGAACGAATATGACTTTGTCTTGCTGCCGTCGTTTGAACTGGCGAAACTGCCCGACCAGAGCGTCGATTTATTTCTGAACGAAAACAGCCTGGGGGTGATGCTGCCGGACACATGTCGGTATTTTGTTGGCGAGATGTGTCGGGGGTCGCGTGGCATTTGGCATCGAAATCATGAGATCCGTCGGAATCACCTGCCCCAAGGCAATACGACACTCGTCAACAGTGAATATCCCATTCCGAAACACGATTTCATCCAGCGGCTGCGCTTCCCCGACGTCCGCCGTTTCATCGTTGGCCAGTCCTGGACCCTCGACAACGATATGTATTGGTATTATTTTCAGCGCAACGTGAAGTTGTAGGCAATCGCTCGTGAGCGAATCGTCAAGGAAACATACCGGAGTTGTTTTCGGTATGCCGTGATGTGGGATCCTCGTCAACCATAATCTTGTAATCTGGCCGAGCGACCCTCGGGAGAATGATGGTGACCAGTCGATACACTTTCTCCGAGTATTCATCCGATTGGACATCGCTTTATGCGCAGGAAGCTGCGGTTATTCGCAAGTTGTTGGGGGACGAATTGCTTGCGGTGTATCACATCGGTAGTACTTCTGTGCCAGGGCTGGCGGCGAAACCGATCATCGACATGCTGCCTGTCACGCGAAACATTGATGCTATCGACTTGTTCGCTGCAAGATTGGCTGATGTTGGATATCGAGCATGGGGAGAGTTCGGACTGGTCGGACGAAGGTTCTTTACGAAGGATTTTAACGGCTATCGAACGCACAATGTTCACATCTCTGAAGCGGGGCATCCCGACATCGAGCGGCATGTTGCGTTTCGCACATACCTGCGGGCTCACCCAACGGCCTGGCACGAGTACGAATCACTCAAACGCGAAGTGTATCGGCTTCATCCAAATGATATCAACGCCTACAACAATGGCAAAGATAACTGGATCAAGAAAATGGAACAACGCGCGATCAAGTGGTATCGTGATCATGGTGGCGACGAAGACACAGTCCGGAAACGTCCCCTGTGACTTCGACAATCGTTTGGCGTTCCATCCCCAACCTGGTCGAGCACGGGAGTCGGGTCGCCGAATATTATCATCCTGCCCCTCATCATCCTGCCTTCCCTCAAGTTTCAAGTATCTGGAGGTTGATGATGGCCGCTCGATGTGACGTCGCTACTTCGGCAGATCCAGGAGCCTAACCAAGTTCTCTGCCAGCGATCGCAAGGATGCGGGATCGGCCAAGGTGATCGTCAATTGTGGTCGGCCTTGATCGTCGTGGTTGACGCATTGCGTCAGACGCTCGGTCAAGGCATCGACGGCATGAGGATCAACGGGCACTTGATTGCCGGTCGAAATCAACTCGCCTGCCAGGCTAAACGCCGCTTGAATCAGTTGCCCGCTCGCCTCTGACACCTTCTCGCGTTTCGTCTGCAGCTGTTCCGATTCCGCCGCGACTCGACGCAACATGCTGGCGTCTACCGGTGCCGGTGGACGTGGCGTCAGGATGACCTCCAGTTGTTTCTTGAGGTTCTCCATACCGCTACCCATCGCGACTTCCGTGATATCGTTGTCCAGGTTGATCGCAGCATCGGCCAGCTCCTGTTTGTTGGACAGCGTTGTCAGCAGTTTTTCCTCGATCAGGTCACCGACGGTAACCAATTTGTAGATGTGGACCGGATTCTTTTGTCCCATCCGATGGGCCCGGGCAATCCGCTGCTCCAGAACGGCCGGATTCCATGGCAGATCGACATTGATCACGGTGTTGGCACTTTGCAGGTTCAGTCCAGTCGATCCCGCATTGGTCATCAGGATGGCGCGGCACTCGGGATCGTCTTGAAATTTCGCGACAATTTCCGCGCGCCGTTTTTGTGGTACCTGCCCATCAAGTCGCACCCAGTTCGTATCGAATTGCTCGAGCCGCAGTTCAATGCGATCCAGCATGCGGCGCCACTCGCTGAAAATGACGATCTTGCGAGT
>JAGQPD010000626.1 GCA_020426865.1 Planctomycetales bacterium | reverse complement strand
TCGGCGGCCTTGTAGATGCCGAGAATGATTTCCACGGAGCGGCGACCTTCGATGCCATCCACGGTGGCGGGGGTACCGTTTTCGATGGCCTTAATCACATCCTTAAACAGGGCGGTATGGCCGTGATGCCCGATTGCTTTGGGATCGGCGGCGCCGCCGCCCGTTTTCGTCTTGCCGGTCATTCGCTTGAGAAGCGCTTGGTCGCTAGCAACGGACTTGGCGAAATCCCAGGTCTTGATATCTTCTTCCACCATGACGGCTGAACCTTCGGAGCCGTGGATTTCGATCCGTTTCAAGTAGCCGGGAAAGGCAGCGGTGGTGGCTTCGATTGTGCCTAGTGCTCCGTTGGCAAATTCGATACTTGCGACGGCGGCGTCTTCGACGCTAATTCGTTTGTGAGCCAAGGTGGCGGTGTGCGCACTGACCGACTTGACAGGGCCCATCAGCCAGGTGAGCAGATCGACACTGTGGATCGCTTGATTCATCAACGCTCCGCCGCCATCCAGTTTCCAGGTGCCACGCCATTGTCCGCTGTCATAATATTCCTGTGTGCGAAACCATTTGACAAAGGCATCGCCCATCGTCAGCTTACCGAAGCGACCTTGATCGATTGCCTTCTTGATCAGCAGACACGATTCGTGAAATCGCGACGGGAAGATGGTTGAGAGCACGACCTTGTTCTTCTTGCAAGCGTCGATAATAGCGTCGCAGCGTTTGAGCGTGATCTCGAGGGGCCTTTCCACGATCACGTGCTTGCCGGCATTGGCTGCCGCGACCGCCGGTTCTTGATGCAGGCCACTGGGAGTGCAAATTGTCACGATGTCGACCTTGGGGTCGTCGAGCATCAATTGCAGGTCAGCGTACGGGCGGCAGCCCGTTTCGTCCGATAACCGGTGAGCCGCCGATGGGAAATTGTCGAAGCACGCTTCGAGTTTTGCTCCGCGAATTCCCGCAATTGCCTTGGCATGAAAACGGGAGATCATCCCGCAACCGACAATACCGAATCCCAATCCCATGATGTTTGGTTCTCCTCGTTAAGTGCTGAGCACCTCAGTATATTTCGCATCCGATCTGACGCAATCCCGGGAGGTCGAGAGTCGGCGAGCGATTGAGGCGGTCATGAGTGCACAATTACCCACAGTTGCAGCAAACTGAACAGATTCACCAGCATATGGACGACGATACACGGCAACACACGATGCGTACGTTGGTACACGTAACCCAGCCCCAAGGCGAGAAAGAACAGCGGGATCGGGGCCGTTCCTTGGCCGAGATGTGCGGCAGCAAACAGTAGCGAACTGACCACAATCGGCACATAGGCCGGTGCCAGCGCGATCGGCAGTGGCTGCGGGTGTTCCAGGTCTACCCGATCGGTTGCTGCCATAACCTGTCCCAAGTCACTCGCTCCCGTTTCGCACCTAGGTCTGTCTGCGGTTGGAAAGTGCCCCGGATCATTGGACGCTCTTTGTCCCGAAACCAGGCTCATGACCCATCCGCTGATCTTACCCTCGGGGCGTCGAGCGCGTCGGGCGCCGATGGCGTTTTCTATCCATCCCTGGAGCAGCACCCGAAACAAGTACTCTTCGGTCAGCGGCGCGGCGACCACGGCCGCGAATCCGGCAATTAAAAAGAAACGGGGATCTGGATCGTTTCGCAGCAGCTCGATCAACGGATGCGTGTTTTCTCTCTGAGTCAAAACGTTGATGGTGACTTGTAGTGTAAAAACCGGAAACGCCAGCATCACAAAGGCCGTTATTCCCAGTGCAATGTCGGTGAGCACGCGGTTCGGCTGAATACCCAAGTCGGCACCTGACGCGGAGACACGCTTGCGGACCCAGATCACACCAAGCCACAATGAAAGTAACGTGCCCGTGGAGTAAAGCAAAATAACCTTGGACTGCAACGCTGGCGGAAGTATGTCGCTGGAGGCCCGATCACGAGATATCCCCAATATCGACGTGCCCACCGCCAGCATCGTCCCAGTAACAAAGATATTCAACACTACGACCGCCGCCAGGTCTAACAGCCCCCACGGTACAGGAAGTCGCGATTGAAATTCCAACAGCGATTGCTGACGCTGCCAACGGACAGCTGCCATGGTCCACGCGACAATTGACCCGCTGCTAATCAGCGAGATGACGATCGCCATGGGAGTGAGTGCTTGCGGATTCAAGGCATCGGGGCTTAGATGAGGAGACGTCGGGCGGCGTTCACGTAGACGTAGCCGGAATAGAGCGTGGAGACAACGGTCGCCCATGCCAATAACGTGACAGTCGGAGGTAGCCACAGAAGCGATTCCGGTGGCGTCTTTCCTTCAGGTACGAGCCACAGGGCCAACATTGAACCGATTGCCGCAGCACACTGGAACCCCATCTTGATCTTGCCCGACCACTTGGCGGAAAAGTCACGTCCGTGCTGTTCCAGAAAACTGCGAATGACCGTAACGACCAATTCGCGAGCCAATACGACAACCGCCATCCAGGCCAGGATCCGCGACCCGGGCGCCGCAGCCAAAAACGTGAATGTGCCACAGATAATGATCTTGTCGGCCAGCGGGTCGAGAATCCGCCCCAATTGCGTGATCTGCTTCCACCGGCGCGCCAAATAGCCGTCCACCCAATCAGTACCGGCACCAATGACGAAGAATACGAGCGCCGGAAAGTACCACCCAAGCTGTAAAAAAACAAACACCAAAAGCGACACGACGAGCCGTGCGGCGGTGATCTGATTGGGTATCGTCCAGGTAGGAGCATTGGGATTGGCTGGCTGTGCAGCGGCCATCAACGTGCCCTCCCTCGTTTGCGCGTCCTCTTTCCGTCCTTCTTTCCCGATACCTCCGGCTCTAATGGCGCGGCGGCCAAGTCATAACCGTTCATGGCAACGATCTCGCAGGGCACAATCTCACCAATTGTCAGATCCGATCCGGTGACCCACACCACACCGTCGACGTCCGGAGCGTCCGACGTCGTGCGTCCCATCCATACGTCC
>JAGQPD010000625.1 GCA_020426865.1 Planctomycetales bacterium | reverse complement strand
CACCGGCGCAGCTTCCACCAGCAACACCGATCCGCCGCTGATCGACGAATGGGGTGAAGTCGATGCGACCACATTTCGCGACCTTGTCGCGGCGTTCGAGCAACAATACCGCGAAGTTTGTGGCAAGCGAATTGGATTGCAATTGCCGGCAAATCGTCATGGCATGGCAGCCTTAGTCGCGGCAGATCAGCTCGGGTGGAATGTCTTTTTGATCGATGAATTACTCGATGAAGATTCATGCGATCAGATCAGCCGTTCACTGCAGTTGTACGGCTGGCTAAGTCCACCGTCCGCTCTCGACGGCACATGGAGGATTCACTCAACGGCCCCGTCCGCCGACGGCGCTATACCGAAGGGTGAATCGTCGAACACGGCCGCGAGCAGTGTCACTATCCTGACATCTGGAACCGAAGGGCGGCCCAAGGCCGCCCGGCACACGTGGGAAAGCCTGATGCGCCCGGTACGCTGCAACAAGGACGGACACTTGCAGCGGTGGCTGCTGGCCTATCGCCCTCACTTGTACGCCGGATTGCAGGTCATCTTGCAGTCACTGAGGAATCGCGGGACGCTGGTGCTCCCTCCGGCCGCCGCTACCGCCGACGAGGTCGTGGAGCTGCTGGTTCGCCATCGCGTCAACTCGGTATCGGCCACACCCTCGTACTGGCGACGCCTGCTGTTATTTGCCGACCGAACAAAACTGGAGCAAGCACCGATTGCTCAGATCACGATTGGTGGGGAAATCGTGGATGATGCACTGCTGGGTTCGCTTCGAGCCACCTTTCCCGCCGCAAGGATTGTGCATATTTACGCGACAACGGAATTGGGAAGGTGCTTTGCCGTCAGTGACGGGCGCGCTGGGTTTCCGGCAGCCTTCTTGGAAAATGCAACGCCCGATGGCGTGGAAATGCGAATCATCAATGGTGTGCTGGCCGTACGATCCGGCAACGCCATGGCCGGCTACGATCCACATGGGGCCCCCGACAGCCCGGCAGAGCCGGATTCGGCCACGGAATCGGCCTGGTTTTTAACCGGGGATTTGGTCGAACAAAGGGAGGACCGGGTTTATTTTCTGGGGCGCCGCGGGGACTTGATCAATGTCGGCGGGAATAAGGTGCGACCGCTGGCTGTCGAGTCCGTCGTGCGGAAAGTGCCGCAGGTGGCCGACGTCCGTGTCTTTCCCAAATCGTCGTCGATTGCCGGCCAGTTGGTAGCCTGTCAAATTGTGGCCGCACATAACGCAGATCGTGACGCGTTGCGCGCCGAGGTGGTTCAACGTTGTCAACAGGAATTACCGCATTTCGCCGTACCGCGTTGGATCGAATTCGTCGAACAAATCGACCTCAGCGCCGCCGGCAAAACTCAAAGACACCAGCAGTGACTCCCAGACAACTCTGTGTCCTCTACCGGCTCTGCGTTGAAAATCAATCCCGCACAATCGACTATCGGTAATCGAGATCGTTCAGAATGGATTCGCGAAAGGCCGGCAGCGAGTGGTTGCTTTCCTTGCCGGACGGAGTCATCAGTTGGAAGTAGACGATGTCATCGATACTTTCGGTAAGGAACAGCGTCGACGCATCGCAGAAGGCAACATTTACGCCGCTAGGATGGCTGCTCGAAGGAGCGGGATACCGAAGTGGCGGGATCGTATTGGGCTGCAACCGATAGTTGTTGATGCCCAACGGGATTCCCCCTTTGTTCATATCGGACCAAAGGAACACGGTGTCCATCTTGTGGTCGTCAGGCTTGGCCCAGGTTGCTTGCAAGCCGGTGTAGACTTGGGAAAACTGGACAAGGTTTTCCGAAAACAGCAGCGTCTTGGAAAGTCCATCACGGCCATTGCCGTCGATAAATGCAGTCGTGTTGAAAGGCCGGACGTGCGATGGAATTGATGCTGAAATGAACGAATCGAGGAAGATTCCATTCGCCTGGTTGTTGTTTTGCTGATAGCGAAGTTGTTTTGGGTTCTGGGCCTGGGTGTCATTGGCAGACAAGCCAGCGATATACATTCCCGCGTTGGCGACGTAGCTGAGCGGTGGAACTTGATCGCCGCGTTCGGGCGAGTCGCTGGCGCAAACAAGGGCATCAACGTAGCCGATGACAGGCGAGCCGTTGGCGTACGTATCATAAATCGACGCTTCGCCAAAATCGGGCGACAATGCAACGACCCAGGAAACGTCGATGGGGTTGGGTTGACCTTCGACGGTCAGCGCATTGCGATAGCCCGGGAAACGATTGGTTCGAGCTTCGTACGTGTTGACGGCGACGGCGAGATTCTTGATGTTCGTCATGCAGGTGGCGCGTCGAGCCGCTTCGCGGGCCGAGTTTACGGCGGGAAGCAGAATCGCCGACAGCATGGCGATGATGGTGATAACAACCAACAATTCAACGATGGTAAAACCGGTGACGCGGCGACGTGCCATGACAGTCCCCCTCAAATGTTCCTAAACCCGATCAGACGAGCGCCCCCTTTGGGAAGCCTCCATTGTCGCAAAATCTGGCGCAGAAGTCCAGCATGCGGGCGCAACTGGCAAAAAACAAGGGTCAATACGAGCGAAGGCACGATGAACTGTGATCTGTGGCGGCGTTATAAGGGGGGCAAAACGGGTAGACGCCTATGCTGCGACGCACCTCCCCGAAGCGGTTCGGCGAGAAAAAGGGGCCAGTCGACGCCAAATGACATGGGCGTCACAAGCGTTTTAAGCAACTGGAACGATATGCCGCCCAGACGCGACAAGAACGGGAGGAGACGGTGGCTTATTTTTGGTCGTGACGTAACCAATGGAACAGGATCATGCGCTAAGGCCACGAGTGTGTCGGAGTATCACTCCGCAGCAGGTTACCGTGCCCCGCATTCGTGCGTAAGGACACGCCCACCTGAGCAACACGGGCCAGCGTGTCAGCACGCCTGAGGCCGGGGAATTGCCGTCGTCAGATTGATAGCTCGTCAGCGAAGGTTTTCCACCCCACAGGGATTCAATTGAATTCGAGGCGGGGCATCGAATCAGGTCTTCAGCGCACGACGTTCGATACGTGATGCACGGACGTACCACCCGTGAACACCGAACTCAATGCCTGACTCTGCGGAGCGTCCGTATATCGGGTAAACGAAGACGGCACCATCCTGCTATTGATCGGTCCTATTCAGCGCTGCCACCAAACGATTGACCTGTAGCGGCATGCGAGTCCAATGTTTCCGAATTGCTTGAACGAAATCGGGGTGTACCAGCTTGGCTCTTTGGCCGAGCCAATCGCCGTCATCGTATCTCAGGTAGATTCCTTCTGCGGCAGTATCGCCGAAGTGAGACAACCCGAGAAGACTGGTGATATCGTCAAGAGAGAATCGACCGCTTGCAAGACACGGAACGACTGGGACTTCAAGACTTGCGAGAAATACATCCCGCTTATGCCGACCGAAAAACCGATTCGCTTGGGAATCATAAACATCGAATCCAACGAACCAGTCAGGCAAACGATCGTAGGGAATTGAGTGCTTCGCGTAGCACCACTCGCCAAACACTATGTAGCGATCGGTTAGTACGTCAAATAGGCGATCGCTATGAAACGCCAACCAGTCCGGAAGGGTCTTCCACTGTCCCGTCATCGGTTCGTGCAGCTGGGTACCTCGGTTCTGCGTCCGTATCGCCCCTGTGCTATCGAATGCAATCCCCAGGTTCGCACCATCGACTTTCTCTTCGACGATCACGTCGTGGGCCAGAAAGCGATCGCGCTCGGTGGGTGTCAAAACCTTATCGTCTCGAACCGTCACGTCTCCTAGAACCGCGAGGTGCGGCGTTGAGGGGAATTTCATGAAAGAGTCGGTCATTCGCTTCCCATCTTTTCTTGGAACTTCTCCCTAAGCCAATTCTCGCAAAGAAAAGTTACGGTGATGCCAACTTCCCCGAGCGCATCTTTCCAGCCCCACTACTTGCTGTCGGTCGCTTCCAATATATGGGGCTTAGCCGGATGATTGTTGGCAACGGCCACGAATTTGCGATCCGAAGGATCAAAGTTTGATAACGCCGGATGCTCCGGAAATTCCTCGTAAGAATCGCCCGCCCTGGTGATAGGCACTCGATCTTCATCAGGAAATCCCCAGCGATGGTCGTGGACCCATTTCAAGAAATGATCGCCGACGCCCGGTTGCCCTGCCATAGAGAGATTAGCTCGATACTCGTCGAATATCTCATCACCAGCATCAATGACGAGGCCTCCGCGATTCACGACACTTTCGATTGCCTTAACACATGCCAGCACGCACGGGAGTTGGCGGGCTTCGAGGGAGTTGGTGTCGACGGCCAAGTTCGCTGTCGCCGGAACATTGGTATCAACGATTCGCTTTTCTGTCCGAGCGGTCACTCACCATTCTCCATTGCAACTTTCATCCGTTTATTCAAGGCCGCCTTGGATTGCTCGGTGATGTCTTCCATCTCATCACCGAAGAAATCTTTGGGCCAATTCTCAATGTTGCCACAAATGTCCAACCGCAGTTCATCGAGTGTCGTGGGAGTTCGTGACGCATCCGCAAAGTAGGCCGCTACTTGCTCTTTTTTCACCGCGTCTTCTGCGATCCGGCGTTGAAGCCGACGGAGAAAATGCTCGGAATGTGTCTCGATGATGAGTTGGATGTTTCGGTCGTGGCCATCTTCGCGAGCATTGATCACGTCGATCATCACGTCCGCAAGAAAAGCCTGTGCACGCGGATGCAAATGAATCTCAGGTTGTTCCATCAAAATGATCGAATTGGCTGGTGCATAAAAACACTCGACCAGCACCGGTAACACCTGAGAAATGCCGAACCCCACATCAGGTAAGTCCACCTCTCCCAATGAGCCTTTCGTTTTCACTTTGACTTCATAGTCTTGCCGCTTATTCGATATCCGATTGACCTTGAACGACTCAATTAAACCCATCTGTTTGAGCTTTTCAGCGATGACCTGTTCAAAAGGCTTGTACCGTAATTTGTGCCCCATGCTTAGTTTGCGCTGTCTTGACGCAAGAATTGCCGCTACGGTGTTCTCGCCAATGTACCCAACTCTCTCCGGTTCTGTGCCCGTCCAAGAATCCAGTCGCTCCGCTTTCGTCCGAAGTGGGCCGAGATAGGCTAGCGATCGAAATAGTTTTTCTTGAGCCAAGTTGAGAGACTGAACAAAATCAGAGTTCTGATGATACGCAACAACTTCATCAGGAAAGCCATAAAAACGAACGGTTGTTGGCGGATGCCAAACCCGGCCGGGGTTTCGCTTCAAGTCATACCCTTGAGCCTTCACTTCGTACTGAACCAGCTTCCCCTCCTTCCGCTTCATTCCAACGGCGAGAACCTGATCATCGGCATTCATTAGGGCATAGTTAAAATGGTCGACAAACACCGTTCCGTGTCCACTCTGTTCTTGAGCGACCGAAGCATCAAATTGTATTGCGTCACCTTCGTATTGGCGGCCAGACAACGGGTCGGTGATGGTCATCGCACATTGAAGCTGCCATTGATACTTGAATTGAATACGTCGCGACAAATCGCGACCGAAGACCAACTCTTGAAATGAACCAAGTTGTACGGCTGAGTTTCGTCCACCAGGAAACAAGACTGCTTTGCGGTCTTGCGATTCGACGGTTTGCTTGAGCA
>JAGQPD010000624.1 GCA_020426865.1 Planctomycetales bacterium | reverse complement strand
GATCCGCGCGTCGAGCGCGTCGCGATATGCTTCTCCATTTCGTTCAGTAATTGCTTGCCCTCTTGGGTGCCAAGGCTGGCCTGCCGGAGCAAAGCGGATGCCGCCAGAAGCCGGCCTTGCTTGCCCCAGCGGTTGGCCCGTTCGATGAGTTCCTCGATATTCGTGACGTGTTCACGTGTTCCGATCATGTGCGTTTCCAGCGTGGCACGGGGATCTGGGTACGCGGCGTCAGCGGCTTGGAGACGCAAAGCCGCAGTGGCGTACTGTGTGCGAGTCGATTCGAGCTGGCGTTCGTGGGACGGAATTTGATCGCGAAGATCGCCATAGTCCTTAAGGCGCAGACGAACCGTGTCGTCGAATGTCCGAAGAGCCTCAGCGGTGTCGGCGACGATTGTCCTCCCTGACTGCAATGCCTGTTGGATCGCGGAAACGGCGTCGGCCGCGGCCGACGTTCCGCCCTGATGCAAGGCGGCTTGTGCCGCGGCGAACTGCTGCCGTGCCCTACCGAGGGACACATCGGGGTCGAGGTCGTGTTCGTGTAGGGCCAGAGCGGCATCGATTTTCAAGGATTGAGCGACCGTGTCGCGAGTGTGAGCAATATCGGTTTCGAGAGCCTCGATAGCGGGTGCGAATTCGGTTTGCAGCTGTTCGGCGAGAGCCGCACTTGTTTGCACTCGAGCTTGCAAATCCCGCATGGATGCCTCGAGGTTCGAGGTATCCGACGCAATGTCACGCTGAGCGGCGTCACGCACAAGCGTGTCAGCAGTTGTTCCCAGCGAATCGACTTGCGTCTGGATCCATTCGGTCGCATATTCCAAAGTTCGCAATCGTGGCGCATGTTTGTTGAATTCAGGAAAGATCTCGTTGCGAGCCAAGGTGATCACGCTATTGATGGCAAGGGCATCGCGAATCTTTCGTGTCGCAGACGGAATAAACACCTGGGTAGCACGAACCGGATCGGTGGCTGAAACGTCGTCCGCTTCGTCGAAGTCCTTTTCGATCGATGGGATCAGCGTGTCGAACAAGTTCCGGATGTCAAAGAACCCATCATGCTGGTGCGCCTTTGAGAGTTGCTGTTCGGTTTCCGATAGGGCATCAATATCCGCCCGGAGTGCTCGCAAACGATCGTTGACCTCGACAAGGCTGGTTTCGAGCGTGTTCAGCAATTCGGAAGCAGACTTGTTGTGATCGCGAAATGACGAAAATACCTGCTCAAATGTCAGTCCAACCTCTTCAGGTGGATCCTCGCCGGAATCGGTTGTGTCTTTCACGATTTGGGGCAGTCCGCGGTCGCGGTGGAATCGCAACGTCTCGCCACTGATGCGATTGATCCCCTGCTCGTAGCGCGCGCTACTGAACATGTTCACGGCCTTGGCCGCGATATCGTTGGGGTGGATCAATTCAGTTGCCTCGTCCATCACACGTTCTACTTCGCCCGACATAATCAACAGGTCGTCGACGTGATCGAAGGTCTCATCGCATAGCTTCTTGGTCTGTCCGCTGTAGCCGCGTTCCGCGACTTTTTCGCGCGAGCCGAGGATTTCGCTGCTTCGTTGCATGAGCTGTAGCACGTGTTCCATTTCAGCACGCACGGCCTTTTGTCGCTGGTCAAGAGCGTCAATAGCACGATCGTGAGCGCCGCGGCGGCGGCGGTTGAGGATGAATAGTACAACCATGATTGCCAACAGCGTCACGGCAAGCGTTGCGATGATGGATTGTACGATGAGTTGGTGGCGGGCGGCCTGCGATGCTAGACGTTGACGTTCAGCAGCAATCAGGCGTTCCGCGTCGTCGAGCTTTCCGGCAGCATCGTGATACAGATCCATGAAGCCAGGGTCAGCGTTATCGTGAGCATTGGAGGCCTCAGTTAGTTTTTGCCGAGCTACGTCGATGGAATCGGTAGCGAATCCATCGAGTTCGTTCTGGAGGTTATTCATGCGGGATTGGATGGCAGCGACTGCAGTGGGCCAAGCGGCATGGTCGGCATAATCATTGAGAGTTCGGACGACGTCGTCGCGGATCAGGTCGATGGCGTTCGCCCGTTCGCGGACGTTTTCGTCGCTGAGCTCCGCTTGTTGTGTTTCGAGCGAAGCAAGCCATTGGTCAGTCGGGGGGGTGACAAGCGACCCCTTCGCGTTGGGAAACTGCGTTCGCAAATCGTCACGGCGAGTGATGACGTTGCTGATTTGGTCGCGCGTCAGCTTGATTTCATCCTTGCATTCTTCGACGGCCCGCGCACGTTCTCGAGCCGCACGTTCGGCCTGTCCAATTTCACGATCAATCTGTTTTTCCAATTCGCTGTTGATATTATTGACGGTGTCCTTTACGGCATCGATTATCCGTCCGCCGCCACGCATGGCGCGGATGGCTGGCTGATCGAGTTCACCGATCCAATGAGATTCACCGAGACCGCGCCGGTCCTGGGCGTCGGAGGCAAAGTAACTGAATTTTCGTTCGCGCAAATAGAGTACGAAAACGGCGGCGTCTGTTTCGCCGGATCTAGGATTGGTCCATCGCCCGATTGGCGTGTTGTTTTGGAGGCCTGGCCCGAGTGCGATTTCGACGGCATCCATACCACGATAACGCTGGCCGTCGGCGGAAACATAAGTCTGGCCGTCGGCACTCTGCATGAGGACGATGAGCCAATGGGGGGCATGATCATCGAGCCAACGCTCTAGTTCCGCCAGTTGGGGCGCACCGACGCCAAGGTCTCCGTGCACGTAAAGGTGCTGGTTTGGATTCCAATCGGTAACGACGTCCTGAATGTTTTCGAAGCGAACTGTTTGCGTCTGTGCAACGGCTCTTGGAGTCGTCGCCCCAATGGCACAGGTAGTGGCGACAATCCATAGGGTGATTTTTGTGTTCATAACCAGTAGTTTAATCACCCAGGGGGCTGGTTTCCCAGTGGTGGAGCGGGCGGGGGCACAAAGGTCGAAGCGGTACGCCAGTACGTCGGCTTAACTTTGGGGGGGCGGGTAAGGGGAGGCGACACTGGGACAATCGGTTTGTTGGGTGCCATGGCAAAGCTCGGCGGTTGAGTGAATTGCGGCGAGTTGGAAATGTGGGTTGGAAAGGTCTGGGTGTTGTCGTCACGAAATCGCAGATCTTCGCGGCTAGGGTGTTGACATGTGTACACTTTAAGTGATATGTATATGCTATCACTAGGAACACTTGTCTCGGTTGTGGCGATTCGAGCGTGTGGCTTGGGTTGTGGGCTGAGCGGTTTTCAGGGAGGTGCACAGCGATGTCAAGATGTGTCAGGGCAAAGGTGTTTGGGCCGGGGCGCAAGGGTTTGTGTCACGTTTATGGTCAGACGGTGCGACGTCAGCGGTTGATGGGGACGTGTGAGGAGACGGGACGTTCGTACGATCATCGTCGGGAGTGGGTGAAGGAGAGGGATCGATGTGTTCGTCGATTGGGTTACGGTTGGCGGCATATCGTGCAGGGGTACCGAATGGCGATGTCCCGTGGTTGGCGCCATTGACGTTTGGAGAGGGCTTCGATATCGGCGGAGCTGGCGCCAATCTTGGAACGGTTAGGGATCCGGAGCGAGGCGTTCGGGGAAACGGTGGAGCATTTTCCGGAGAAGTTCGGATGTATTGTGGGACGTGAATCGGAGATCCGTCAGCGTGCCGAGGAGTTAGGTCGGAAGACGATGCATGAAGTGGCAGCGGCGCGCGAGGTATTTCGGGAAGGGGAAGAAGTCGACGGGGTGGATGGCTAGTCTGGTCACGCCTCCTGTTGGCGACACTCAAAAAACTCGCTGTCCAAATGGGATTGGATGAGGTGGTGATCGAGGTGCGTTTCATAGTGCGCGTTTTCTGTTACGCGTTGGCGAATTATTAACGTCGAATTCGTGAAAGATCGACGAAGTCGATTTGTTTGGTCGCATTCTTCCTGGTGGCGGCGATCTCCCGCACTGGCCGTGCGCGCCGACTGAAAAGGTCTAGCTTGGATTGACGAGCGGGACGCGACGAAGCCTAGAAGCCATATTCGGGCGTTGGCGAGGACGGGAGCAGTATCGGAGCACCGGCCAGTCAAGTTTTTTGGGAAATAGAACTCCAAATATTTCTTTTCAACCGAAGGGGGTGGCTGGCACCGGAGATCTTGGCAGAGTGGCTCGGCGGAGTGGCTGGCACCGGAGTTGGGCGAGCGAACGTGCAGACGGCGCCAACGCGCGAGCCGTACGCA
>JAGQPD010000623.1 GCA_020426865.1 Planctomycetales bacterium | reverse complement strand
GTATCGGCGGGCCACAGTGACGCGTCATTGAAAGATCTGCGTGCCGCGATCGATGCTGGCCTGACAATGTTCACCCACCTCGGAAACGGCTGCCCACTGTCACTTCATCGCCACGACAATATCATTCAACGAGTACTATCGTTGGCGGACTCCCTGTGGATCGGGTTCATTGCCGACGGCGTGCATGTCCCGTTCGTGGCGTTGGACAATTATCTTCGAGCGGCGGGAATCGAGCGTTGTTTTGTGGTCACCGACGCGATCGCGGCCGCCGGCATGGGTCCGGGAACGCATAGGCTGGCGGGTCAGGATGTGATCGTTGACGCTAATCTGGCGACCTGGGCGCCCGACCGCAGTCACCTTGTCGGGTCGGCCATGACGATGCCACAAGCCGTAGCGAATTTAAAGACAGCACTGCGTCTCTCGACCGCACAAGTTACCGCCTTGACCATAAAAAACCCTCGGGCAGCACTGCGCATCGACGACGCTTGATCGCGGTGGAAGGAGCATTGTTCAACATGTCGCACCCCATCCCTGTCCTCGTGATTGGCGGAGGCATGATCGTGTATGATCAGATCCTGCCGTCACTCTACCACTTGCAGCGTTGCCAACAGGTGGGCGAGATAACGATCGTCGCGGCCAGTTCCACGCGGTTGCGTGACCTGGCCGGAAAACACTTTTTGGATTCGTTTCCAGGACAGTCGTTTCGTGCCGTTCCCTCGCTGGAGAGCGCCCCCTCCGATCGAGACGACAATCGTTGGCGCGAATGTATCTCGCAATTCACACCGCACGGTTTGGTGGTCGTAGCCACACCGGACGAAACACACTACGACATGGTGCGGTGTGCCCTGGAGCATGACCAGCACGTTCTGTGTGTGAAACCGTTGGTGCACAACTATCAGCAGGCGGAGGAACTGGGCCGGTTAGCTCACGAACGGGGTTTGTTGATTGTGATCGAATACCACAAGCGATTCGATCGACGGGCCTTGGAGGCTCGCAAGCAATATCGACTGGGACATTTCGGCAGTTTCGCGTGTGGCCAGGCGCGGATGATCGAGTCCTATTACTATCGTTCCTCGAATTTTCAGAACTGGTTTACCGCGGACAAGACAGACGCATTCACTTACGTAGGCTGCCACTATGTGGACATGGTCTACTTCATCACAGGGTTGCGTCCTGTGGAGGTATCCTGTCGGGGCGTCGATCGGGCGTTTCCCAATGGCAAGATCGCTAGCATGTGGACCAACGGCCGAGTCATCTTCGAAAATGGAGCATTGCTGACGGTCAATGGTGGAAATGGTTATCCCGACATGGGAGCGGGCCCGAACGATCAAGGGATCACGATGTATTGTGAGGGGGACAACTGTGGAGCGATTATCGAGCACAACGATCAATTCCGCGGTGTCGGCCATGGATATGTCACTCCAGTTGGCGGTACGTACTTTCGACATGTCAATCCCGACTATTTCCGCCTCGTGCCATGGCAAGGAGACGGCCTGAAACCGGTAGGATACGGTTTCGATTCGATCGCCAACGCGGTTGACGCGGCAACGGCCATCGGGCGTTTGGGGGACGGTCACTCCGATTCGCAAGCCCGTGATTTGCGCCAGGCAGCACTGGCTCATATTGATCAGCAGGGGCTCCTGGCCACACCGCGAAACAGCTTCATCAACGAACTGGTGATCGAGGCGGCCAGGAAGTCGATCGTACGACGCGGCCTCCCGTTTGCCATTTCCTACGATCCGCCGCGAGTTACGCCGCTGGATGTATCAAGCGATCCCGCATGTTAAACTACGCAGCAGACGGCGAGGAACTCGGCCCCGCCAGGTCCTGCCATGTTTTGTCTTCGCTTTACATTC
>JAGQPD010000622.1 GCA_020426865.1 Planctomycetales bacterium | reverse complement strand
AACAATAGACCATTTTCATTCACAATTAGATTATCCGGGACGGTCCCCGTTCCGGTTAGAATTGCATCGAGCGTACTGCTGATTGTTGCTCGATAGATGACCTCACCGTTATCGTCTATTGCGGGGAAATGGGGCATCCTGACTCTTGAATTTTCTGCGACGACGAGACTAGTGCCACTGGCATCGGCCTTGTAGACGGATCTCAAACCGTCGGGACGAATTGCGCCAAAAGTGATCTGGTGACTGTTGTTGATGTCAAAACTCTCGATAAGTCCAAATTCATCACCAGAGCTGGCGATGGTTCGTGACACTCCCGACTCCGGCAACTCATAGATCCCGCGAAGACCATCCTTTTCAGCGAGCACGTACACCGTACCGTCCTCAGTTATCCTCGATTCGAAAAAATCCGAAAAGCCCTCGTAGAGTGGACCGCCCGTCGACGCAAGGACCGTCGGAGGATAGGCTCCCTCTCGACTGCCGACGAAAACTGCCTCCGGCAGCCCCAGGCCGTTTCCAATGAACACAATGTCCCCATGGTCGTTAATGGCCGGAGGTTCATAGAAAAGAAACGTTTCTTCGCCACCGAGGCTGGAATAGAGCACCTTCGGAGCGTTCCCTTTCGTCCAAAGAAATAAGTTCTGGAATTGCCTGGTCGGGCCACCAAGGAAGACCACTTCACCGGCACCGTTCGCTTGTTGGTGGCCGAGAAAATGACCCCAAATGTAGTTATTCGAACCACCTGTGTCAGGGTACCACGTTACGACATTGAGCTCCTCGCCGTTGCTGATCACTCCGGCCTCGCCACCGTCATACTCAGCTAGAAAAAGCACGTGACCGTCATCGGAGATTGTCGGGGATTGTTGTTTGATGATGGGAAATCCCATATCGTGAGTGGCGATTTTCTTGAATTCATATCTCGCACCGAGAACGGCGTTTGATAACAGCAGTACGACTGACAGAACTAGCTGGATATCAAACACTCGCCGAAGACAGAGCCGGTTACCCGCCGATGTGTCACACATATTGGCTACCTCATTTAATGGCTTTTACCGGAAATCGCAGCGACCAATTCTCAAAGAGACGTTACTATAACTGGCGCAGCGTCGGTAGCAAACATTATGATTGCACAATTTGTTCAAATACGTCGATATCGCCCACAGGGCGTCTAATTCTGATCTTCGCGAAAACAGGGACCGATTCCGGACGGCACATTCGCTAACCAAGCCCCATGTTTTCGGCGTTTGATCGTCATCGTAGGTGCCTCGACGAAGATAGACAGCCAGGGATTTTCGGTTCCAAGATCCGCGTCGGCAACAAGAATCGTTGGTATAGGCGACACGAAACTAGGAAACCGGCATTACATTTAAGTCGAGTTGTCGGGTGTGCAAGCTGCGATCTTCCCGTCGAACGGGCAATTGCCGAGCTAGTTGCACGTTGCTCACTGAATGTGGTACACAGACTTGGGACTGGTAGTTGCGGGTCTGTGTTCTTTTGGAGGGGAGCTTGAACATGAAACCAAATGAAGGTGCGATCGTTGTTGCGGCCGTGTGCATCGCCCTGTCGGCGATGGCGTTTGCCATGGGGGATGCGGACACGGGCGGTGAGACGAACGTTGATACACTGGCGGAACGATTGAAGGGTGCAGTCGTTGAGCGTCCGACGATATCAACAGACTGCGGCGGCTATATACTGAAGGCCGTTGACGCCGGCGCCTTTCAGCGAAAGCTGCGGGAGCTGGAACTGAATCCCAACCGGGTGAGCGAATTGGAAGAGCAGATTAGGGTCCTCCAAAAGAGCGTGGCAGACGCTCGTGCAAGCAGTAACGACGAGCTGCTCGGGGCAATCAACCTCAAGATGGGTGACATCAGCCCGGAATATCGACTATTTAGGAATCTGAACAGAAAAGGCTACTACTTCCGCGTTGTCCACGTCGGACAAGACTTCATAGAATTGCAGGATACTCACGAAGATGGTGCCACGAAGTTGATTCCTACAAATCGGATCGCTGAAGTGACAATTGAATGACGGAAGACGGGTCACTGTACCCTGGCACGTGGGACACCGGTATTGTCTGCCCTAAGTGACGCTGTGAACACCAACGCCCCGCGGCATTTGTCAAGGCGAGATCGGCGTGGACGTCGTACTCTTCGGCAATCGCCCAGCTCACAGCTGCAAAAATGTTGCACTCCTGTCACTGGCATCATACACTGACAAGCAGCGACCGGGCTGCGGGAAGGCTCGGCAATGCCCCATGTCGGGATGTGGGAGAAGGCCAATGCGAACGCTATTAATCGTACTGTGTGTCACGGCGAGTGCTGTCGCCCAAGAAGATTACCGGTGGCGAATGTTGGGTGAAAACGGTGAAGAGTTCGTGATGACCATTCTGGGTGCCGTTCCACATATTAGCGAAAACGACGATTCCACTGGATATGCCGTCACCGGCTTTGACCTTCAATTCAACCTACCGTTCGATCCCGTGCACGGGCCACCATATCAGGTTGTGCCGCAGTTCGACTCCTATGCGGATGTAGGTCCCGGTGGCGCCGCCAATCGCTTTTCCCTGGTAGTAGAGGAACGGCCCGATTTGCTCTTTACATTTAGCGGCAACGCCAATCCTGGGTACACGGCCTACATCGACGACTGGGGAAATGATCAGGCGTTTAGTTCTCGCTATTATCAAATTGAAGTAAACAACACCTTTGTCTACGAAGGCAGAATCGTTTCTGTTTCTAGCATACCTATACCAGAACCTTCCACGCTTTCGCTCCTTGCTTTCGCCGGTCTTTCGCTGCTCAGTCGACGACATCCACGCAATCGCGACAAGGAAAGACATCCATGCGTCCGCTAATGATTCTGCTATGTCTAGCGTCGACTGCCGTGGGTGAGGACTACCGGTGGCACATGGTTGGTGACAAGGGTGAGGAATTCGAATTGACGCTATTCGGGACTACGTCGTCACTGGACGACAATGGTGAAGTTGGCCTGTATCGTGCAACTGATTGGGACCTTCAGTGGAGTATTCCTTACGAGCTGCCGCCAACGATGGACCTTCTTCATCCGCCAAGCGTGTCTATCGAGCGTGTTGCAGGACTAAGTTCTTTACAAATACGAGTGGCGGACCAAAAACGAAATGATGTAGAGTTTATCTTTTACAAAGTGCATGTACCAGCTCCTTTCCTAAGTAACTTTGAACAGCCTGATTGGCAGCTGTTTCAATTCGGAATGTCGACGCGGGTTGGACCTAGTTCCGGCAACATTGTGCTAAATGGCGATATCGTGTCAATCTCGCGAATTCCAATACCAGAACCAAGCTCATTCCCGCTATTAATGTTTGCGGCTTGTGTGGTCATATGCTCCGCTCGCAAAAACGCGATTTAATCGCGACTCGCACGCGAACTCGTGTCCCCTTGGTTGGACGTCGTCCGCGTGCAATCGCAATGTTTGCAGCCAAGCCCATCGGCATTTCTCGACTAAGACCATCGCCGAGTTGCACCCATGGCACGGGTATGGTACACAGAATCATGCCTGTCCATTCCACATCGACCAATCAATCAGGAGTGTGACCATGAAACCGAAGGCCAACGTAGTCTCCGTAGCGGCTGTGATCATCGCCCTGTCGACAATGGCTCTTGCCGTCGGAGATGCCGACACGGATGTGCCTAATCGCGATGAGTCCACGCTGCAATCGCGGCTGGCGGAACTCACTCATGTTGCCTTGACGATAAACACGAATACGGGCGGTGTCGTGCTGCACGCGTATACGGCCGAGCAAATGCAAAAACGCGTCGACGAGATCAAAGCCGAGCAAAAATCTGCCAATGAAGCTGCCGCCGAGTCGGCGACGATTCGCAAGGGTATCGATGAAGCTCGGCAAGCTGGAAACAATGAACTAGTCGAGGCACTCCAACAAAGACAGATGGCGGTCGCTCAACGAGCGTTTCGAAGGCGTACCCCTGAGACATACTTTCGCGTTGTCAGAGTAGGCCAGGACTACGTTGAATTGGAGTACGTCAACAAACCAGGAACAACGAAGCTGATTCCGCTGGGACAAATCAACCAGGTGATCCTCGTCCAGCTGGCTGACGTCGCGGCAGAGTGACCGACCGCGTCGTAGCCCTTTGAATTGTGGCGTATTCCGTATTGATCTACTAAACGGATACCGGTATCGTTCGCCAGCCGTAATGTCCCTTGACGATTCTGCTAGCGGAGGATCAGACGATGCGACTTGGATTGGTGGTTGCTGTTCTCGTGTGCCTGTCGGTCGTTCCTGCATCGGCGGAGGAACAGTACGAAGACGATGAGAGCCGGGAGTTCCTAATCAAGTGGCTTGAAGAAACTTGTGACGTCACGTCCGTACGCGGCGAGATGAGAATCCGGCAGTATGACTCGGGTCCTTTTGGACCTACTGAGTCACACGCCAAAGGCGAATTTGCATACGTTCAACCGCGACTTGGGTACGTCCGATGGGTTAATGAACCACGTCCAAACCGACGACCCAGGCTGACGAAAACGGGCGACGAGTATAAGGTCGTACCGTTTTCCGACTGCCATTTGCAATGGCCAAACGGCATGGATCTGAGTTTGGTGGACGACGACGAGCAAACTGTCTATCGTTGCCACGTCACGAAATGGACAAGCTGGCCATTTGAGTGGCTGTGCACTGCCGACTGGTGGATGCCATTCTTGCCGGGGCAGCCCAACAAAGAAAGCTTTCGGGACTACTCATACAAGTGTCTCAAGAAGACTGACGATCACATTTGGATTCGAGCGACCAGGCAACGGCCGTCCAACGCCAAGTCGACCCCCCTCGGTCACTTTGAATGTTACACTCTCTACTTTGACTACAAGACGACAAAACTGCTCGCTGCCTGCGGCCGTGTCATTGATGATGTTGAGATTCAATACGAGTTCTTAAATGTTGTGTTTGATCCATCTAGTTGGCAACCACCCAACATTGGCAAATACCGCGTAATAGATGTAGAATAAGCCCAGCGACAGGCTGCAAAGTGACGCACCGCTCATTTTGCATCTTTGTGCAAACCACACCCAGCCTGCTTGGACAATCCGCAGCCACTCGCTACATTACCGTCATGGGGCACCTGCCACAATGGCGTCCACCACAGCGACAGCTGCCGTTGTGGCGGGGGTTTTATTGCAATTGTTTAATGGACTTCGCATGCCCTGACATAGTCACGTCTACGGTCAGTGGGGGCGACCTGAGGCGAGCCACTACCACGCATCGGCCACTACGGATGTCAGGCTAGCGGGTTGTGCATCAACGATTGAGGCGGGGTAGGGTAGAAGCTGGAGCTTTGCGGGAAGGTATTGCTCGAAGCAGAATGGATAATGGTCTCGGCCCCGGACGAGTTCGAGGCCGAAGACAGCTCTACTGAACCGGGATGTCCGACCCCTTGTTTCAAGCAAAAAGCAGAATGAGTCTACGTTTTCTTCGCTGTCGTACCAAGGCGACGATAATCGGCGATAAGTAAGGGATGATTATTCATTGACTTATCGGTGTGTCGATCGTTAATGATCAAGTTCTGTCGTCGACTCAGCCCAACTAAGATGAAATCGACTACGCCTAAAGAATCCGTAAATGAAATCCGATTGCGGCTCCCGAACGACGGGCGCAGCTTTGAGCTTCGTGATGCCGTCGATTCGCTCCACGATTTCTACGTGAATGTCCGCTACAACGACTGCGATGACGATTCGATTGTCGCGGTGGCAGGGAGATTCGGTGAGCGACCTAATCGCCGATTTGATATCGGGCTATATCGCTTATTCGGCCTGACGACGCGAATGGAGATTTGTCTGCAATATCCGATCACTCTACGATGTCTGTTGCTCAAACAAGCCATTGGACATTGCGAGTCGCCGAATGATGCAGAGCAGTTCTTTTCGGCCGTGCGTGCATCGCGATGGTATCGCCGATTTGCCTCGCTTTCCGCAAACGCGTGCATCGTGCGAACGCTTGGTAAAGACGAAATGGGCGAAATGTTCCGCAGCGTCATGCCCAAACTTATCGATGTATTGGGTGCTCAGCTGCGAACACCCAGCTCCGAATGTGGCGGTTCGCACACTTGAACGCTACAATTGACTCGAAGACGACAGAACAACGGAATGAACAAGTGGGCTCGCTGCAGTCCGGCCCAAAGCTAAGCTCCTCTCCTCGCCCCCGTTATCCCAAACGTTCTGTATTACTGCCGCACCGGATTTCGCGAATTGTGACATTAATGGACACGAACATTGCAGCAGTCGCCCGCCAACTTTGCATTTGCTTTGCCTGGTGTGGAAATCGTGTTACGTCGGTCGGTAAAAACGACGACATCGCAATCACGTTCCGGAGCCGAGAACTTGCCACAGCCGCTCAACGCGTATTCCCTGAATCGTGCTTCACGAACTTCTCACAACAGGTTGTTGATCGTTTTCGTGAATTCACGGACGAACGGGAATCATTAATCACGGCACCGCTATCTGTCATAAATGCTGAATTTCATCGTCCGCGATCGCTCCTGATGTTCAAATGGCAATGTTCCCTATTCGACGGCGCGGCAACAATTGCGTCGCTTGGATTTCTCAACGACGATTACATGCCACCATGGGACACTTGGCTTCAGATCGTGGAAACAACCAGTGAGGAGCCTGAATCGTGTGTTTTGATTAGCTGGGTCCCAGAACCCATAGGACCATACGTCAACGCCGGAATCATCGCTGACCCGGCCGAATCGATGTCTTGGTGTTCTCTTTCATCAGCAGGTAGAATCGTGCCCCACGGTTGGGGGCAACCGTGGGGCGACGACTTTGGCGACCGCTAGGTCTGTCCTCGACGTCGAACAAGTCAGACGATGCCGTGAACGGAAGACGGCGATGTATCGGGATTTGCAGATATAGTTTTTTGACGGTGGCCCTGTTTCCGCCATCGTTTGCTGACTTGAGATTCCCATGGCAAAATTTATCTCCGGCTTTTTCGTTGGCTCGGTTGCAGCCCTCGTCGCGCTATCGCTTTTTGCTGGGCTTTTATGCTTCCAATCGGAACGTCAGCTCATTGATCAATGGCGCAAAATCGAACCGGGAATGGAGCGACATGCCGTAATTGAATTGCTAGGCGAACCGAGCTATGACATCAAACTTGGTGAAGACTTCCCAGGATGGGCTGAAATGTCTATCCCTGACGACTATTACCAAACTCACGGGCTGTTGGTGTTCGCCGTGCCCGTTCCTGGCCCGCAATTACTTTTGGTATATTTTGATGAGGATGGTCGCGTGTCGTTTGTGTCAAGCACATATACCTAAGCCAAATTGCCAGATAACCAGTGAGACTTTGACTTCGCAATGAGCGCGGAGGATCGTCGCGGCGGAGAACAATCTGTGTCTCAGCGTAGAGATTTGCCGGCTGCGTTATCGACGCGAACTATCTGGCGGCGTCGTGTGGGACATGTTGGACGAAGCCTCGGCGCGACTGCACGCGTTAATAACGAAACAAGCTGACGCAGTCGCGAAACTTACGGCTGGGACTCCAGTGACGAGTATGTGGCGGGATTCGGCTATTCGGTGAGCATGTTGCGTCCGCCCCAACGTCTGCTGAAGTGGTGGGGGACCTTTTCCTCGTTCGCCGCTTGACGTGAAGCCTGACACAGTAGCTGCCAGCCAGTCACAGGCTTGACACGATACTGCGAGTACCCGATACTTTCGGTGTCACGCCGGTCACCAAAACCGACCATCTCCGCCGCTTGGGCAATTCTTCGCGTCCGAACTCGTGACTGCGTTGACCTGCGTGACAACCAGGCGGCGGTTTCTAAATTCGGGAAGTATGAGGATTGCCATGTCCGACCTACTTGGCATCGCTGTTTGCGATGAATGTAACGCCCGTATTCGTGTACTGGAAAAGCACAAGTCTCTCATCGGCAATGTCGTGCGATGTCCCAAATGCCACACTCGGTTTACTCTGGAGCTCGAACAGCCAACAAACACCGAGAGGATCGCGGTTGAGGACGCGGAACCGAAGACTCGTAAACGCCGCTCGAAGAATGAGATCAGGGAGGAGCACATCGCGACCGCAAAAGCCGGCGTACGAGCTTTGCATGAGCGTCTGGGCGCGATTGCCCAGGACCCGAGCAGTTCCGAGGAACAAGTGCGTATTTGGTGCTTGGACCTGCTGCGCACGGCACTCGGCTATGACGATTCCGACTTGGTTACCGAATGTTCGGTCATGGGGGGACGCGTTGATATCGCAGTGAAAGTGAATAATGAGATCGTTCTGATTATCGAATGCAAGAACATCCGATCTCGGCTTAGGAATAACGTTCGGGATCAAGCCGGCGTTTACGCTGTCACGCTTTCCGCACCCTGGGCCGTCGTTACGAACGGAGACATCTGGAAACTCTATCGCGTCACGCCGCGTCCTGGGGAATCCCCGTCGATGCGACTCGTTTTCGACCTGGCGTTCCTCGACGAAGATGGTATCAATGATGCCGATGCCGAACACTTGTATTTGATTTCCCGTCGTGCATTACGTTCCGGCGACACCGAACACGAGTACCACACCGTCGCTTGCACGTGTGCCACGCGCGTTTACGAGGCGATCTTCTCGGAACGCGTCGTTGCTGCGATCCGTCGAGAGCTCACAGAATCCTATCGTGACGACAACGACCAGCGGATTGCGTTGACCGACGAAGACGCACGCGATGCGGTCCATGATCTTCTGACACCATTGGAATTCGGGAAGTAGTTCTTCAGGCAGACCACGACAAACTCCAGTACGTGTTGAAGAAGCCGAGGGATCATGGACTTCGTTCGTGTCACATGTTCGCACTGCGGATCGCAGTTCAAAGCCCCTTCGGCATTAACGGGGCAAAAACGTAAGTGTCCGAAGTGCGGTGGCGTTATCGAAATCCGCCCGGCACGATTTGACGACCTTCCTCCGAGTGTCAGTGTAACTCCCGCTGCACCAGGAGCACCGCCTCCACCGCCGACAGTTTCGAGCGTTCCTCCGCCTCCGCCGTCCGCACAGGACAATACTCTCGGTGTGCAACTCGACGATCGCGTTCGTTTCTGCCCTAAATGTGGTTCGCCCGAGAGACTCTCGGACGCAGAGTCGCTGGATCGTCGTGTTTGTCGAGGATGCGGAGCGGACGTGTTCTTCTACGATTATCCGCGGCATGTTCCAATTGTGCCCGATCAGGACACCTCATCGCACGTGTACGCACGGCTCACGATGTGGATCGCCATCGCCACAGCGACGTGTATTCCCGTTGCAGTACTCGCCATGTTGCTAACGCGATCAAGCCTGTTTTTCGTTCTGATTCTGTTGGTTGGCACCGCGGCCGCGGCGTCGATCGTTGCAATAAACCGCCAAGCAAAGATCGCTCGATTCGAACACGAATTCCCGCGGTTGGAAGAGTACAAAAAATGCCTTTACGAAGCCAAGGAAAGCTACGAAGGATATCAGCGGAATTACGACAAAGTCGAGGCCCAATTGCGATCCCGTCTTGTCGCCGAAGAGCTTGCGTTCAACGAGTACCGTGACGCGGAGATGCGAAAAATCGACGAGATGCGGGACGCCACACAGGCGATCGCGGATCACTATCTGACGGAAATGGTCAAGTGGTGTTCAAAGCAGATGACGCCCAACAACTTCGCCACACAGAAGAATCGCCTGACAAATGCGATTGAGATTTGTCGACGAAAAGGCGCAAACGTTCCACCTGACCGTGAGAAGCAATACGAGCAGCAGCTGAGACGTGAGTTCGAAGACGTACTTCGCAAAGAAGCGTCTAAGGCCGAACAACGCAGGATCAAGGAAAAGATTCGCGACGAGCAAAAGGCGGAGCGCGAAATGCGGCGAGCGATGGAGGACGCCGAATCGCAGCGAGTTGCTATCCAGCGAGCGTTGGCTCAGGCCATGGCAAGGGCGAAAGACGAACATTCCGCCGAAATCGAACTGCTCCAACAAAAACTTCGAGAAGCCGAGGAGCGGTCTCAACGAGCCCTCTCGATGGCGCAGCAGACGAAAGCCGGCCATGTCTATGTGATCAGCAATATTGGCAGTTTTGGCGATGGGATATTCAAAGTGGGAATGACGCGGCGGCTTGAACCACTTGATCGGGTCAGAGAACTTGGTGACGCATCGGTTCCTTTTCCGTTTGACGTGCACATGATGATTAGCTGCGACGATGCCCCCGCACTCGAAAACTCGCTCCACCGTGAACTTCATCGACGCAGGATAAACAAAGTCAATCTGCGAAAGGAGTATTTTCGAACGACGATCGACGACCTTGTGGCGATGGTCGAAAAGCACCACGGGATCGTCGAGTACGTCGCCGAACCTGAGGCGTTGGAATACAACGAATCGCTGAACATGGACCACGCTGAGCAAGACTATCTCGAAAAAGTAATGTCAACGTTTGAAGGGGAGGACGATGACGAATGACACCTACGTGCATCACTGTTCCATTTCCCGCGCCTTAGACAACGCCGACGCGACCAGTCCGGCCGGTACCGATACCACTCCAAGACCAATCAGCAACACAACGAACGTAAAGATGCGACCGCCGGTCGTAACCGGGTAGACATCGCCATACCCGACGGTTGTCAATGTCGCCACAGCCCACCACATGCTGTGGAACACCGAGGCGAATTCCTTCGGCTGGGCGTCGTGCTCACAATAGTAGATGCCAACGGACGAGAAGTACAATAGCATCGTTGTCACAAGTAGGTACAGCACCAACTCTTCGCGGGCGATCATCAACGCTCGATGAAACCGTTGTATGGCCTTGTTGTAACGAACGATCTTGAAGGCCCGAAACAATCGCAGAAGTCGGAAGACTCGAACCGAGCGAAAGTCGACGCCTGACGCAATGTAGAATGGGGCGATTGACAGGAAATCGACGAGCCCGAAAAAGCTGAAGATGAATTCAGACTTGCGTTCGGCGACGATGATGCGGAGGGCATACTCAATCGTGAAGATCGCAACGGTCACGATCTCCACGTAGCGAAGCCAACGTTGGGCGTTCTCTGAAAGATCAGGCAACGTTTCGATCGAGAACGTTATCAGTGACAGAACGATCAACGCCTGAATTCCGAGGTCGAAAATCCGGCCGCGCCGCGTGTCGTTTCGTTCGATGATTCGCCTTAGAGTTTCCACGATCGCTCGCTAATTACGTGCAACACAGGGAATCTTGCCGTTCGGTCAAGTGTCGCAATCCCCTGCAATGGCGACGCTGGGAAAATGTCCAACATCCGCGCTACTCGCCCGGTCAATTCTATCGTTCGCATCACGTAGTGCAATCGAGCTGCGAGTCAGTCGCGATGGCAAATCCGAAACGGCCGTGGTCGAGAGTACGCCTCGGGAAAGTTGGGCGGGGAAACAACTGGGAAGTCTCTTGTCGTCAAGCACAACCTTCCCCTTTGATTTGTCGTGAGCCACAACTGCACCGATCCCCATGCGTGGCTTGAACAGTATGGTTATTTCACTGCAGTGCCACGCAGTGTTTTGTGCTCCGACCATGGGCAGGTCCGCCGTGAGTGAATCAGGTGGACACGTCGGCCTGGTTGGCCAATTAGGCACCGAAGGCTCACGCCGTAGCATCAAAGACGCTACAGAGCCGCCACTCTGGCGATAAGTTGTTCGAATCCGCTGTTCGGACTGAAGAGAAAGGCATTGAAGCCGAGACACTGAGCTGCGAGTACATTCTTTTCTCGGTCGTCGACGAAGAGCATTTCCGAGGCAATGAATCCGCTACGGCTGATTAATGCCTCGTATATTCGGTGGTTCGGCTTGCGGGCACGAACGTCTCCACTAATTATTGCCCCGGCTAAGCGGTTTTCCAGACCCAAGTTTTCACGGAGTTTGATGGACCAACGTCCGACGTCATTTGACAAGCACCAAACTGGGATTTGGCGATGTTGCGCGGTTGCAAGAAGTTCACTCACACCATCGGACAAGCGATGGCGTGACAGATATTCGTCCTCGCACTCGTGACTAAGCCGCACTTTGCACCAGAACTCATCAGCGGTAATGTTCCCTAAACTCGCTTCAATGTACGCGTATTGAATGACTTCTTCGATTGCCTCGCCACCACGTTCTTTGATGAACGGGATAAGTAGTTCGGAGACATCATCAGCTGATTGAAAAAGTACTCCCATAGCGTCAAGAACAAGACATTTCATAGTCGGTACGCCTGCAGTATCTGTGGATTTCAATCATTCGGTAGTATACACCGTGTCTGCTTGACTGACCGGCGACTCTCGCCGTTTTACCCCGACGTACTTGTGGTGATGGCGTGGTTGGCGACTCGTGCTACGGAGTCGAGCTTGACGAGAACCACCCAGGAGGCCATTCCTCGGACGATGCCTCCCACCGAATCCCGGCTGGAAGCAACAACCTTTCCAGCTCCTGGAAATCTAGTTCTGTGCGGCTGGAAACCCAAATCCAATCGACCCCACCATTTGTTTCGACTATGAGGTCTCTATACCCGAAGAATTCAGTTCTTCCAGGCCACGGCCAGTGCCAACTCGGAAAGCCTAACCGAGGAACGCTCTCTGCAATAATGTTCAAGACCGCGGCATTCCCAGCTCCGTTCGCCCAACAGCGACAATTCGGCGAGAACTTGATGTCAAACACGGCTCGTTGGACGGCAAACGCCGACAAAGAGTCATTCTCGACATGCCATTCTGCTGCATTGTCAACCGACTCGACGACGACAGGCGGGTCTTCGCTGCTAAGCGACTCGACTGGAATTCCCCAGCGAACGACTCCTTGATTCTCCACGTAGAAGATAAGTGCATCATCCTGGAGAGACAGTTCATTAGGAGGCAACAGTCTATCCTGACCACACCACACGTCGCTTCGATTGCCACTCTGTACATACCATTCACGGAATGCCATAGGCAATGAGATTCCAAGTGTTTGCTCGGCATGGTCAAGGTCGACAGCGTGTACGCCGTCGCCCTCCGACAGCGGTCGGTACCAATGGCTGATCAGTGTCTGCAAAGCCAACCAACGGTCGGCACGGGTCTCGGGGAGTGATTCTACAGGTGATGCGTTTGCCATTAGACTAGTTCGCTTCGGACATGGACGGATGGCATCATTAAGGCCAGCGGCAACTCAATGATCGATTGTTGATTCTATCCATTCGCCGGCCAGCTGAAAACGGCCTTGGCCATGTTGTCTGAACCATTTCTACTTTCGAGAACGCCAGCCTTGCAAGAGCTCGTCAAGATAACAGCTCCGCGTCCGCCGGCTTCCGGCACTTGGCGAGTAGTCTGCGCCTTCGTTTCTTGTTACCATTTTGACGACAGGGCATATGCCCAAAAAGCAACATCGGTCGACCATCGTTAGACAAATCGTAAGCAGTGCGTTAGTGATTTAGTACTTGGGCTGGCTGATACCGGACGCTCCAAACAGCGTGCGAGTGTTTCGCTGAAGATTGGTGCCAACGTACTGGACTGTGGCATTGCAAATGTCACTCGTTACGTCGCAGAAATAGTCGAAAACATGACATACAATTGAGGCGTTGTCGTGGCTCAAAACTTTCCCGTCAAATGCACCGTCTGCGGCAAATCGTTCCTCGCATCGTCCGCTGAAGACGCGGTGTATCGCAACTGCCCTTCGTGCGAGAGTGTCGACACCCTGATGCCTGTGGTGCGTCAGTCGTACGGCAACCGCGAAACGGACGTGATGTCGCCAATCACTGAGGAGCGAATCGCCGCTTTCTTGCGATACGCAGTCGTCTCGTCGGTGTCGCTGGCGATTGGAGTCGGGCTCGGACTGTGGCTGGCCGCTATTGCAGACAAGTCAACGGAACGGTGTCTTACTACGGAGCCACAAAGGCATGAGGAAGATGTCGCGTCGCCGACAGATGTCTCTAAGGTATTCACGCAAAGTCCATCATCCGATCAATCGTCGGAAGACGTTACGAAGATGTTGGCGGAGTCATGGCAGGCATGACAGCCGAGCCACCGAACGGCGTGTATTATGATTATTGCACCTTGAATGACTTTACGAGGTCATCGCTACCTGCGGTCACTGCACTCTTCGGGAAGGAACCAATTAGTATTCGGAAGGTTAACAAGAACGAGTCGATAGCTATCTGGTCATTCGGAAAGATGATGCTGCACTTCCGGTTTCGCAATGATCGAGTTCAGCCCCAACCGATTCTCCCGCCAAATGTCCATACATTGAGCGATGTGCGACGGGCCACGGGGCGTCCACCCGATTGGACTAGGTCCATGCCGAACTATGACACCTACGTTGAACGGTGGTTTTTTGACTATCGAATCGCAATACAATTCTCTGGGGACTCATCTGTCGATGTATCGATCACTGTTATCACTACTGGAACCAAAGAAGCGTGCGACGCGGCTGACTTGGTGGAATACGGAAGGACGTTTTACGGCAAGACATGGCAATTGTCATGCACACAGTCATCGCAACATGCAATTGTCCCCTGCGAACAGAATGTTGCGACCGGAACTTCACTGGTTGGTTACGGAAAGCAAGTCGCGACATTCCGATGTGCGTTCACGTTCATCCGTGTTCACCGTGTGTCGCTCGGAATTCAAACCACGCACATAGGCCGCGACAGCCAAACACAGATGTACGATTAACCAGCCAGCCGTCACCAGGTTCATTGACAACGTCAGTAGCAACGCACAATGCGAAGCTATCAACGCAAAAGCCACCGCTACGGCTGTTGTTATGACGAAAAGGTGTTTGATCGTCAACGGCCGGCGACCGTAGGACAGCAGGAAAGTGACAAGCCAGACAGCGGCCATCAACCAGTACGGGCAATCCCAAGCAATTGCCTTCGAGGACAATCGAACTCCAAAGCCCGCCGGTTGATCCGGGTATCCGACGTGGGGGAAGTGGAATCCGCAGAAGTGACCATCGTGGCGTTCAGACCAAAATGTCTCCCTCCATTCGTAATCACGTTCCGCGACAAACAAGGTTGACACCTGGTGGTTCGATAATGCGCCAACAGACCAAGAGCCACATGCTATGTACATCGATGTGCAATTTGGAAACTCCTGTCCAAAACTGAACGGAAACACGTACGGCCAACTTGTCACAAAGAAGACGCATGACCAAATCGTCATTCCGAGACTGATTAGCGAGAGATTGCGTCGAACTGATCTCATATAAGTCACTCGTGTGCCTGACGGGGAACGGCCGATATTCCGTTACTACGACGCGTCTACGAGACTTGTTCGAAACGCAAAAGAGGAAACTGGAATGACCAGGCGGCGACCGTTGGCGGTGTATTCTGTCGATGCCGCATTTCTGCTATGATCGTCGTGGGGCTAGGATAGGCCATCCGAATCCCGGCTATCCCGAGCCGGTCGCCCCCTTCTACTACTTCGGGATAGCCTGTGTTCGGGATGGGCAAGATGTCATACCGTGTCGTAGACGAATCGGGATTTCCACCGAGGTTCGGTGGGCCGTGGAATCATGTCGCACTTGATGCAGCCGAAGTATTCCGGTTCTTTCAGATTGACGTGTCTCGCAAGGAGGCAGCTAGGCTGCTGTGGGAACTAACTTGTGCGTTCATTGAGGAATACTGCGATAAACCCGTCAACCCAATAATCGCAAGCAGCAACTCTCGTCGAAGGACCCAACAGCGGCAGGAAGCATTAATATGCGCCGCCGGCAATAATGCGAAGCTTCATCAATTGGCGCGGGAACTGAATCGGCTTGATCTCGATGAATCAGGCCACAACCGGAAAGTGTTCTTGGAAAATTGCATTCACGCCGCATCAGCTTTTACACGATGCTGCCATGGGCATCGCGCGCCAGATTTAATTAACGGCATTGCAATTGCCAGTCTTGAGCGACTCAGGGATTACCTGGAGGCAATCAAGGACTGCTGGGAGGATCCGGAGTTCCCATCCCCTGACGTCCGCTCCAACTTGATTGAGGTGCCTTTCCTTACGTTTTGGTCGAGAGAACCGGCTCTCGTTGAATGGGATGGCAAGTCATCCTGGTGGTTTTTTGATCCTTACCCGAAGGAGGAGATCGAGGTAATTGAGGACAAGGAACCGGAGGGCAAGGAACCCGAGTTCGTGCAGCCACGTCGATTGGTCGTCCAACCATTCATACACAAACCTGGGTTGCCACTATCCGTGCGGCAGAAGTCGTTGCAAGGCTACTACTACTTAAAAGCCTGTAGGGCTATGTTCGGAAAGCTTAGAGACCAAGTTGATATGATTGGGGAGAAAATCAAGTCCGGTCGTCAAGGGAATCCGCTTGAGAATCTGTTCAAGGACCCGAGTGAGTGGCATTACCAATTGGCTGTGGAATTCCTGTGTACCTTGCTACAGCCTTCAAGCGTTATACTAACGAGCCTCAACAGTGGTTCTGGAAAGATGCCAGGACGTCCGTCGAAATATCCACGGCGACTGTGTAACGAGTGCCGGGAAATATGGGACAAATACAGCGACGAAACCAAGAGTAAGGGTCACAAACCTGAGGCAAAGGACCCCAGATGGGAAGAGATGCTGAAAAGCTCGGGGCTCTATGCGACGGTCGAAGTGTACAGGGAGGGAAAGCAGCCCGAAGACGGCAACGGCAAAGTTGATGAGGACCTTCGGCGTGAATTTCAAGAAAAACCGTGCCCCGCAGCTCAAAAATCCCTAGCGGTGCCGGCATTGGCCAATATTTTGGGTGCCACTGCAAATCGCCGTGAAACCCGCCGAGATGCTTGACTAACCAAAACCAAATTGCCGAAACGAATTTGGTCATCGAAGATTTTTCTGCAAATCTGCATCCGTTTGAGTCGGCTTTTGTCCGCTTCCAGCCGGTTTTCTGCTCGACAAATACCAAAGTGAATTTGGCGATCGAAACCTCGTGTAGGATTCTCCTCGTGCGGTCCACGGTGACCGCCTAGTGACACCACACACGAGGAGACACGTATGTCCACAGCCATGAGTCGACATGGGGACGATCGAGATGTCCTCACGATCGCAGATGCGGCCGAGTACCTGCGTATCAGTGAGAGGACC
>JAGQPD010000621.1 GCA_020426865.1 Planctomycetales bacterium | reverse complement strand
CGGTTGTTTACCTGCCGTTGCAAAAATTAGTGATGCGGTACTATTGGCAACGGTCAACGGCTTCCAAGCTACTAACGGGCTTTTCAACAATACCATTGCGTTGATTTGAGTTAAGTCGTTTTGGATCGAAAAACCTCCAGGGCGCCATTTCAAATGATCTGTGTCATTTATAATCTCGATATACTACGCCCTTGAGTATCCTGCCCATAGATCGAGGTGTTGTGCATCTTGCCACAATTCGAATGCGGCTCGAAATCTCTCTTCATTCACATCTTTCAGGGCAACATATTTAGTATATGGTGAATCGTACATAGCATGAAGTTGGGGGTCGAGGCCGTGCCAGCGGAGTGGGGAATTGCTGTGGTGGGTGGCGTAGTGGATCATGGCGGCCATATTCAGTTGTTGGGTGAAGGGGTTGCTGAGGAAGTGTCCGCCGACCTCACCGTGTCCTCCGGGCGAGCCCATGTTGAAGATTTGGGTATGGCCATTTTCGGGGAAGTAGGTCGCGGGGAACCAGGTGCGGGTTTCGTTCATCGCGTAGAGGACCAGCGAGACTTTGACGTTGGGTGGCATGCCGGCCGTGACCGTCACGTAGTTGCCGGCGAGGCTGGCGGCATCGGACGATACCAGCGTCGAATCTTGTCCGGCGGAGCCGCGTGAATAGACGGGGTCGAACAGTCCGAGGAATTCGACGTTGATATGATGTTCGTTCAGGGCCCGTGCCAATTCGGTGGACATCGCCGCCCCGCGGCTCCAACCAAATATGTGAATCCGTTTGCTCGAGCCGCCATTGCGCAGGACATCCGCCACCGCCCGCTCGATGGTCTTGGTCCATCCGTACCCAGTCGCCCCTGCAAACGTCTCCAGGTCATAGTCCACGGCATTGCCCACGCCTCCGTAGAAGAACTTTGTCCCTTCGTACAAATTGTACATCCGCTCGACATTGCCGATGCCATACAGCCCCATCGCGGTGCCAGCGATAAAGATCCCAATATCTGTTGATTGTTCGTCGATCACGTAAGGCGACCGAGTCCCGTCGATCACCTGCTGGATCGTTCCCACGTCGATCGTCTTGGATCGCTTGGCTGCCAGCTTCAACGCCGAAAGTGTTGCGCGTGCACCGCCGAACTGCCCCGAAAAATTGACCCAGTCCTGATTGTCCAGCACACCGACCTGTACCGTTTCGCTTCGCTGGCCATTGGCACTCGCATACAGCACCCGCTTTCCCACAATCGACAGCTGGAACCGATGTAGAGACTCGTCGCTGTCGGATGGTGCGGGAGTGGTCGCGGCGTCGATCAGGTGAGGATGAAGCAACGGGGTGTGAGGGTTGATGGCCGCCGTGGCGGCTAACCGCATGAGGGCATCGTCGCTCGATTCTCGCGACCCTTCGGCAAAATGATCGACGGATGGCCCCACCGGTTCGTAGTGCGACGTAGACACGAGTGTGGCATCGCTGTCGACGTCCAGGGGCGGGACATCGGCGAACGTCACACGCGTCGCACCGGTTGCGGGATCGGTGCGCACAACGGGTGTCACCAAGTGCTCGATGTCGCGAGTGGTCAGTTGCAACAGCGACGCCTCGGCCGCCCCCAGGTCGGAGAGATACCGTATCGATACTTGTTGGTGTTGGTCTGCATACGCATTGGGGGGCTCCGCTGCAGGTGTCAAACCGTAGACACTGGACAGGAAGTTCTGGTAGCCTTGCTGCTGCCAAATGCCGCCGAACTCCGCAAACCTCTGGCGTTCGGAACGAGGGTCGCTCGACCAATATTGATGGGGTACTCCCCAACCGAAATACGAACCGTAACCCACCGTCGTATCGATGCCCGGGTGTAATGGTCCTCCGGAAAGGTCCCAGCCGCTGCGTGCCAATTCAATCAATGTGCTGCCACCGTAGCCATACCCATAGCCGTACCACGTATCGATGTACCAGAATTGTCCGTTGTCGCTGCCGTACCAACCCCACGGCGATTGTGGCGAAACATAGGCCGAATAGCGGACAGGTTCTGGCACGAATACCTGCCCGCTCCCCACCGTAACGTGCGGTAGATGATACTCCGGCGCCTCCCACCTCGTCGGATACGAATTGACGTAATCGCCGCTATCGGCTGCGACGTCCGCCAAGTGGGACCATTGCTGCGCTACGAGTAGTTCCCGAGCACCAGCGCTGACGTTACTTGATTGACGCTGTTGAGTTTCAGCCAGACGCAAAGCCGTCTCCCGTTCTGCCACCGCCTGACGATGTGCGACTTCCAACTGTGTTAGCTGCAACTGTTGGTCGCGACGTAAATCCGCCAGCGGTTGCGACACACTGGCATGGTCGGCCGATGCCATAGCGGCAGCCAACACCGACCACGGTGATTGGTGATCGTCCGCCAATTGTTGCAGCGCATTTACCAGTTCCGAATGGACCTCGATTTCGGTATCGGCCACCGCATTGGTCGCGATCTCGCTCGTACCACTGCCGTCTCCCTGGTATCGTAATGCGTCCACCAGTTGCTCGAATGTCGCATAGCCGGCAAATGCTCCCTGAGTGCTGATATTGTTCAGCGCGAAGACGGCATTGGCCAACGAATAGCTATTCTGTGCGACGGCGGTGCGCAACGCTCCGTCCAACTGGCCTCGTCGAATCTCATACTCCACTTGTTGCGTCATTACCGCTTCGTGGAACGTGTCGGCCGCCTGCTGGTCCAGCAGCTGTTGCTGCACACTGTCAATGGTTCCAATCGATTGATCACGAGCCGACGTGGCCAGCGACACGGCACGGAGCTGTTCGGCCGATGCCGTCGCGTCGCGATAGTCGCGAGCCATCGCGCGGACGGTCCGTTCGTATTGGTCCGTTTCGGATAATACGCCGACGAGCTCGTCATAAACCGCTTGTGCCAGCGCCACCTCCGCCTGCTCGGTGAGCGCGGCATTTTGTGCTACCAGTTCGAGAAGCTTCGTCGATTCGGCGTCCTGTTGTTGTCGCTTGGCATTGCTTACCGCCGTGTCCGCAGCTCGTTGAAGCTGAGCAATTTCGGCCCAGTTCTGCAGCAGCGTCGCACTATGTTCGGCTTGATAGGCGACCCACGGCAAGTCAGGTAACGATGCGTGCAACGTGGACCACACATTCGCCGCCGACTGATAATGCGCGGTTGCAAAATTGAGTTCGCCCTCCAGCTGCGACATTCGCCCTGCAATTTCAATTTCGGTGATCTGCGACCAATAGGCTTCTTCATTGGCCGCGGAAAGGGAGGCGTAGCCCGCGGCGGCAACGGCGTCCGAAATACGCCCAGCCATTTGCGCATCGGCTTGGCTTCGCTCGTATTGCAGCCGTGCGGCGGTCGAACGTTGTGATGCGCGCTGAATGTCCGCTGCCAGGTCAGCTTGGAAACGCAAATCGGCCGTCGCTTCGTGCAGGCTGTGTTCGTAGCGAGCTTCGGCCAACGCGTTGGTACGTAGTATGTCTCCTTCGCCGACTTCGAAAGTTCGGTGTGCTGCGTCGGCCGCGATGTCGTACTGACGCTGAGCTTCCGCGTAGGCGATAGCATGCGTCCGATTTAGTTGGGCGATGTCGGTTCGCACGCTGCCGACCCACGCGGCCTGATCGACGATGAAGCGGGACTCGGCCTGCTTCACTTGCATGAGTTGCGTGGCTTCATGCCAACGCCGTTGAGAGTCATACGCTGCGTCGAGCGTGCCCTGACGTTGTGCTTGCAAGGCATCTGTCTGCCGTCGTTCCACTGCGGCGAGACCACTCGCTTCAATTTGTTGCCGGCGATATTGTGCGTACGCGGGGGCGATCTGCGTTAGCCAGGCGGCCTCCGCCAGTGTCACAGCAGCTTGCAGTTCGATGGACGGATCGCTGAACGACATAGCGAGAGAGGATAACGTGGCGCCGCGACGCTGTTGAGCGGCAGTCCAATAGGCGGCCTCGGCGAGAGCTTGGTCGTGGGCAAACGTTGCACGGGCGTCGACGTCTGATTGGATGTGACGTACGTCGCGAAGCGACGCGCCGGTCTGCTCAGCCAAATGAAACGCGGATAGGGCATCCTCATAGCGGCGGAGGTCGCTCAAACCAACGGCCAAATGTCGTACGTCGGCCGTTTGTTCGCGAGCAGCATACGTGGAAACAATTCCCGCCTGTGCTTCCACACTATCAACGAGTGCAACGTGTCGGCCGTCGACGTACACCACATAAGCGTCGCCCAGCGCCGCAACCGCCTGCCGTTCCGCCTGGTCGACGAACTGCGTGAACTGATCCGCCACCTTCTCCTGGACGCGGTCTCGCTGCTCGTTAGCCGGTTTCGTTTGCACTTGAAAAGTGTCTTCGTCGATTTCCAGACGTTGCCGCTGGCTGACCAACGGCGCGACGCTCCGCACCCATTCCAGTTCGGCCTGGGCCTGCTCGCGTTTTAGCTCGACGACTGCCGATGCGCGTTCGCGATCCATATTCGTGAGCACGTCGACCAGGTCCACGACCAATTGGGCCGCACTGGATTCGAGCTCAACGTATAGCGATGCGTTGTCTTGCGCCAATGCACTATCCTGTCGTCGGGCAAAGTCGGCGCTTTGCAATGCTCGCTGCAAGTTCCGATCATGTTGGCGCTGGGCATCGTCAGCAACCAGGCGCCGAAGGGCAGCTCGTTGCAGGTCTTGCGATTGCGCTTGTTGGAGATAATCGTCATCCGTGGCCAGGGTGAGTTGTTGTTGTAGTCGCTGCATGTTCGCAGCCGACACCGCCATAAACGTCGTGACCAGGTTCGGATGTTCGGCAAGTTGCGTCATGGCGGTTGCGAGCTGGGCGTCCGCGAATGCCTGTTGATACAGCTGAAGTGTTCGTTCCGCAGCGTGATCGGTGCCGAGTTGGCCCGATACCAGTGCCGTGTCGAAATCGAATTGCGATAGTCGAGTCGCCAGGACGCGGCCGGCGTCGGCCTGTTCGGTGGTTTGGAACTGCGTGAATTCGAGTTGTGCGAGCGAGGTCTGGTAGGTGGCGATGGCGTCGGATATGGCACGCCCTTTTGCCACGCGTTCCACGTACAGGTTCGCGGCGTGTTGCT
>JAGQPD010000620.1 GCA_020426865.1 Planctomycetales bacterium | reverse complement strand
CCTTGCCCGATGACCAACACCCATCCTATCGGCCCAACAACCTTACTAAGTAAACCGACGAATATAACTGCCCAGTGTCGGTAGGGAGACCATGCGGCGATGGCAAAGCCAACCCCATAGCTCGCCACAATCATCCCGATAAATTGCCAAAACAAGATCGCGATGCCGGGCGCGGCGATGCCCATCCAACTCAACATGGTGGCCGGATATAGTACCGCCATCGTCCCCCAAGCGAGGTTGCAAACGAAAGCTGCCAACAGAACGAATTTCATCCACGGCCGCGGCTGATAGTCGAGATTCATAAGTACATGATCCGGGATGGAGTTAGAGCTGATCGAATATCGACTCAAGTGACCTATTCGAGTCTGCCAGCTTCTCAATACTACCGAGCAATAGTTGCCGAATGCGTTCTTTGCTAAGGCCAAGATCGTCGCCGATCGCACGCATCGACTTACCTTTTCCGCTACCGTCCAGTCCGAATCGAGCACGGACGATGTGCTGTTCGCGTTCGTTGAGCACTGAATCAAAACTGGCGATGATCGTGTCGATCGCCTCATTCACGTTGTTGTTAGCCGAATCCATTGCCCCCGCCGTGTCGGCAACTTGATCCAACGTGTCCCAGTGGTCGGTGGCTTGACGTTCGCGCTGTTTGCGATAACGCTTGATCAACCGATAAATGTGGCGCTGAACGGCTGCGGTGGCGTACGTGCTGAAGCGGTATCCACGCGAATAGTCGAACTTGTCGATCGCATTGAGCAAGATCGAATTCCCCTCCGCTAGAAACTCCTCAAACTCATCCTGCGAATTCGCGAGCTTACGAACGATGGAAGTCACAAGCCTTAGGTTCGCACAGGCAATCTGTTCTCGCGTCTCATCAGCTTCACGAAGCAGTCGCGAGATTTCAGCCGCAGTCACCTTCGATTTACGCCCGCGTGTCAGCGTTGCTTGTAAGGCGCTGGCGCGGAATCGCAAAAAATTCAACCGCCTGAAAAGAAACTGTTCCCCTTCTGCCGTTAACAGACGCGACTGCTCTACGGCAATAAGAAACGTCTCTGCCATGGACCGCCCCAACGTCGGTCCGAACGCACCGTCTTCATCCGCGTATAACTCGATATCGATTTCGGCGAAATCTTGCTCGGTCGCGGAGTCGAATTCCTCATTCGGAATAAAGGCAATCTTTTCGGGTCGCACGTCACTTTCCGTACGCGTGGATGCCTCGCCAGGCTAAAAAAGTGTTCTCGATCTCTCGACTCGGTGGCCGACGACGAGGCCCCTGGTCAATTCTACTATAGGCGCTGGCCCTCGGTTGACCACCCGTTTGCCCGAAACCAGCCCCCGGACTGGTCAATTCCGAAGCTGGCGCTACAACGGAATCAGTCACCCGATGGTCAAGTTGATTTGTGGTAGGGAGGTATTCGTGCGGATTGCGGTGGTAGGATCAGGGATCTCGGGGTTGGTTACTGCCAGGTTGCTAGCCGACCGGCACGAGATTGTACTTTTCGAAGCCGATCGTCGAATCGGCGGCCATATCAATACGGTGCATTTCACGTACGACGGGGAAGAATATTCTGTTGATACGGGGTTCATCGTGTACAACGATCGGACGTACCCAAATTTCAGCGAGGTATTGGCCAAACTCAATGTCGAAACGGATCCCACTTCGATGAGCTTCAGTGTCCGCTGCGACCGAACGGGGCTCGAATACAATGGGAGTTCGCTTCGAGGCGTCTTTGCTCAGCGTCGCAACCTGCTGCGTCCGTCATTTCTCCGAATGATCCGCGACATTCTGCGATTCAATCGCGAGGGACAAGTCGATCTCAACCGTGTGCCCGAAAGTCAGACCGTGGGACAATATCTAAGTCAGCGCGGTTACTCAAAGCAGTTTGCTGGACAATACTTGCTACCGATGGGAGCGGCGATTTGGTCGTGTCCTTTCGCGGACTTTGAAAAATTTCCCATTCGTTTCATCTTGGAATTCTATGGCAACCACGGACTGCTGAGCTTGACGAACCGGCCGCAATGGCGAGTCATTCGTGGCGGATCACAGCGGTATGTTGATCGACTGGTCGCGCCGTTTCGGCACAACATTCGCACAAATTGTGGAGTTCGTTCAGTGACTCGGTGCGACGTCGGGGTACGTGTCGAATTCGATGGTGGGGAAGAGACATTTGACGAAATCGTATTCGCCTGTCACAGCGTCGATGCATTGCGACTGTTGGTTGATGCCGACGAATTGGAGAAGGAGCTACTTGCCGCTTTCCCGTACAGCGTAAACACTGCGACATTGCACACCGACATTTCGCTGCTGCCGAAGAGGCGGAGTGCGTGGGCGAGCTGGAATTATCACATCGGTCGTGCGGCAGCTTCTCGACCAACTTTGACGTACAACATGAACATCCTTCAGCATATCCGTTCACGACACGTCTTTTGCGTGACCTTAAACGAAGAGAACACGATTGCTGAGGAAAAGATCATCGCTCGTTTTCGATATGCTCACCCGGTCTTTACGACAACCCGGGCGACGGTACAACGACGTCACTGCGAGCTCATCCGCCGGCGCAATACGTCATTCTGTGGAGCGTACTGGCGAAACGGCTTTCATGAGGACGGAGTTGTGAGTGCTTTGGCGGTGTGCCGAAAATACGGAATTCACGATCTCAGCTCCATGGGGCAACCGGCGGCTGCAGATTGCAGTTTGCGCCGAGCGAGGCATACGGAACCGCAGAATGTCTGATCACCTCCGGTCGACACGACGAAACGAGACAACTTTGGCGCCCCCCCCGAGACGGCCGTCGGTGGCGCCGCGCGCCCGTGATGAGGATTCGCTGAAGTCCAACGATCAAACGGAGGTCCGGTCCAGCTGCCTGTACGCAGGTTCGATCCACCATCAGCGTCACTCTCCCGTCACCCACGGCTTTCGCTACTCACTATTCCTCGCTTACATTGATCTCAGCGAGGTCGACTCGCTATTTTGCCACCCGCTGTTGTTTTCAACCTCGCGATTCAGCGTCGTTCAGTTTCGCCGCAGCGATTACTTCGGCGACCCGACCCGTCCGCTCACCGACTGCATTCGCGAACTGATTTACGAACGAACCGGAACGATATCGACTGGGCCGATTCGGTTGCTTACGCACCTGCGGGTACTCGGTTTTGCGTTTAACCCGGTCTCATTTTATTACTGTTTTGAATCGGATGCAGAAACCGTACATGCCATTGTAGCGGAGGTTACCAACACACCCTGGGGAGAGCGCCACTGCTACGTCCTTGCCGTTTCGACAAACAAGGGCAACAACCTTACCGCCTTCGAGTGCCCAAAAGAATTCCACGTGTCGCCATTCTTAGAAATGTCGATGCAATATCGCTGGAAGGTCTCGCACCCCGGCCGACTGCTCACCGTAAGAATTGAAAACCACGACAAGTCTGGTATGGTTTTCGACGCGACACTTCACGCCGTGCGGCGTGAGCTGACGCCGCGAAACATGTTATGGATGCTGCTTCGGTATCCGATGATGGCGTGGAAGATCATCTTCGCCATCTACTGGCATGCCTTTTTCCTATGGCGGATGAAAGTGCCGTTTGTCCCTCACCCTTCACGACGCAGTAGCGATAAGGTAGCGTGATGCCTGACATGATATCGTTGCCCCAATCGCCTCCGACAGCTCTTGCCCAGGCGCCCCGGCGTTCGTGGTTTCGGCGTTTCGCTCGACAACGAGTGATCAACTGGCTAAGCACACTCGAAAGTGGCACCATCCACCTCGACGACTCGGGAGGCCCCCATCTCTTTGGTATTTCAGATGACAACGAAGACCACGCCACTTGGAAGATAGCCGACGATCGTTTTTACTCCGAAGTCGTTCGCGGCGGAAGTCTCGGGATGGCCGAATCGTATTTACGTGGCGACTGGCACGCCGACGATCTGACAAAACTGCTGTCTATTCTCTATCGCAACGAGCGACGCCAGATCGCGGTAAAGAGTGCCTTTCATGCAGCTGTCACGCGGCTCATTGGCCGTTTGAGGAGAAGTGTCAATGATAACACAATTCGTGGAAGTCGCCGGAACATCGCGGCGCACTACGATCTAAGCAATGAGTTTTTCGAACTATTTCTGGACCCTACGCTGATGTACTCATCGGCGTTTTTCGAACATGACGGTATGTCGTTGCACGACGCGTCGATCGCCAAGCTAAAGCGAATTTGTCAGAAGCTCGATTTGCAACCGTCGGATCACGTCTTGGAAACGGGTACTGGCTGGGGTGGATTCGCATTGCATGCCCTGCGGCATTACGACGTTTCACTCACGACGACCACGATATCGGCTGCTCAACTCGAACGAGCTCGAAACCGGTTCGCCGAAGCTGGACTTGATTCGCGAATACGTCTGCTCGACGTTGACTATCGAAAGCTCACTGGCCAGTACGACAAACTGGTCTCAATCGAGATGGTAGAAGCGGTTGGTGAGCGGTTCCTCGATACGTACTTCCGTCAGTGTGGACGACTATTAAAGCCGGGTGGGCGTTTTGTCTTACAGGCGATTGTCATGCCCGAGCAGCGATACGACGCGTACCGTCGTGGTGTTGATTTCATTCAAAAGTACATTTTTCCAGGTGGCTTCTTGCCGTCGTTGGCCGCCATGGCTCAGTCGGTAGGCCGCACCTCGAACTTGCGACTGCGGGAGGTCGAGGACATTTCACCCCATTATGTGCGAACACTGCGCGAATGGCGTACCCGATTCATGCATCGGCTGGAGGAAGTCCGACAGCTTGGATTTGATGATCGATTCATACGAATGTGGGAGTATTACTTGTGCTATTGCGAAGTCGCGTTTCGCGAACAAGCCGTGCGAGTTGTGCAGATTGTGTGGGACAAACCCGCGCGATAGACAACTCTGCGAAATCCTTTACACTTGTTTCCGTATTCGGTCTGTTGCTGCAAGCCGCCGAACATGGATACCTTCCCGACTTTCTCGTGCGGACCGGTATCCGACGGTTGCTACGGGCTCGTCGATATCAGTCCGCATCGCAACATAAAGAGTTGTCTCTTGACACATTTGTGCGTGCGACGCAAGCACAACCCATCGCCGTCGCTCCTCAAAAGGCCAATGAACAACACTACGAAGTCCCGGCAGAGTTTTTTTGTCACGTCTTGGGACAACGATTGAAGTACAGTTGCTGTTACTGGCTTGACACGACGACTTCGCTCAACGAAGCCGAAGAGGAAGCGCTACGGCGTACCTGTGAGAACGCGCAGCTTGAGGACGGCATGGATATCCTCGAACTCGGTTGCGGCTGGGGATCGCTGTCCATCTGGATGGCCGAACGGTATCCGAAGAGTCGCATCACAGTCGTATCGAATTCGAATTCGCAACGACTATTCATCGAACGAAAAGGGGCGGAGCTGGGGCTATCGAACCTGACCGTGATCACGGCCGACATGAACGACTTTAAGCCCAATGTCGCCGTCGACCGTGTGGTTTCGGTCGAAATGTTCGAGCACATGCGGAATCATCGCCGCCTCATGGACAACATCCACGACTGGCTACGCCCCGGCGGAAAATTGTTGGTTCACATTTTCTGCCATAAGAATTCGCCTTACCTCTTTCACTCCGATGGCGATATCAACTGGATGGGACGTCACTTCTTCTCCGGCGGTATGATGCCGTCCGTTGATTTGCTGCCACGGTGCGGATCGCGACTTGCGCTTGCCAAGCAGTGGCATTGGAACGGAATGCATTACGCAAAGACCTGCCGAGCATGGTTGGCCAATCAAGACGAATCGCTACGCGAGTTGCGCGACGTTTTGACCGCAACCTACGGGGAAGAATCGCATATCTGGCATAATCGCTGGAGGATCTTCTTCATGGCGTGCGAGGAGCTGTTCGCGTTTGATCACGGTGAGGAGTGGTTTGTCACACACTCGTTATTTGAAAAATGTACGCAGAACTAACGACCTTGCTTACTCGGTCTGGCGTCGCCATCGCCGCAATGATGCTGGCGGTGTGGCTCGTTAGCTTGATTAGAAAAGACGCCAGCATCGTCGATATTGCATGGGGACTCGGGTTCGTGCTTGTTTCGTGGACCGCCTACTTCACGTCGAATGGGGGCACGTCCGACGGCGATTTGTCCTTGGTCGTGCCCGTTCTCACCACGATCTGGGGACTTCGACTGGCATTCTATCTCTTCTGGCGCAATCACGGACGTTCGGAGGACTTTCGGTACCGAGAAATGCGGTCCAAATGGGGCAGGACCTTTCCCGTCGTCAGCTTGCTGACCGTGTTCACTTTGCAGGGCGCCGTAATGTGGGTGGTATCACTCCCGGTCCAAGTCGCGTCCGCAATCCATGCCCAAGGTCACTCGCCACTGACCGTCATTGGCATCGCGGTATGGGCAGCCGGCATATTCTTCGAGTCGGTGGGCGACTGGCAATTGGCCAGGTTCAAGTCCGATCCGAGTAACAGGGACCGCGTTTTGGATACCGGTCTCTGGAGATATACACGACATCCCAACTACTTCGGCGACTTTCTCGTGTGGTGGGGGCTCTTTCTGGTCAGCCTTTCCCTAACTGGAATATGGTGGCCCATCGTCAGTCCCATCGTCATGTCCGTGTTGCTTATGCGAATCTCTGGTGTAACACTACTTGAAAAATCGCTTGTGCAATCGAAGCCTGAGTATGTCCGGTATGTCGATCGAACGAACGCCTTCTTTCCAGGGCCACCTCGGTTGTAGTTCACGTCGACGGAATTCTGGACGTTGCCCCACTGACCGGACGTTGACAATGCCTATCGTAGCGGCAAAGCGCCCCCTGCCAATCGCAGTTGGTCGATGGTCGCGGGTAATGTATCAGGAAATCGGGTCGATGCCGCTTGGAGGGGACGCTGTTGCTGGAGTGCCTGCTGAATGGGGTTTGGCGTTGCCTCCGCCGCCACAATCGATGTGTCCGACAAGCCCGTACACGACAAAATAATCAGACACTGTGCCAGAATTTCGGCATCGCGAACCGGTTCCTCCAACACGCGAACCGCGATCGCTTTGGCTGCGTCCCGCGAAACGACGCTGCGATTCACTTCCGGCGAACGTGCCAACAATGTTGTCAATCGCGCCACATCGTGCGCCGCCGCATGCGAACGGTGCAGTTGCCACTGACGTACAACGTGTAACGCCTCCTCCTTCGCCGCAAGCGCCTCTTGCGGCTGATCGCCTACCAGTCGTGCGTAGAGCTCGTCCGGTACAGCATTGCGACTGATCGACATCCCTGGGGCGTACGGACAGCGCCGATGCATTTCCGCCTGCACGACGCACCACGTCACGACTAGAATCGGAACAATCAACAACACTCGCGTCCATCGCGCGCTGCGGTCAGCAGAACGTAACATCAGATGATCTCGGTAGGTGGCTAGGATGGGTAGGTAGGTAGGTAGGTGACGAGGCTGGTAGCCGAAATGTTTTTGGCCACTGTGGTTTATCAGCAGAACCGGGCACCTTTCTTGCGAACAAAACGGAAATGCAAGTCTCGCCAAACGCAGCCGGCACTGACGGCAATGCTGTCACGTCAGCCAAAGTCACGTCAGCCAAAGGGGAGAAATAAACTTTGCGCATCGACCTTCGGCGTCCGAATACTCCTTAGTACCGTTACGGCCCGCAAGGTCGAGCGAGCGGCGATGAGCTCGTGCAATTGCACAGAACAGCAATCCATGCCAAGGGGGGAGTATGGCTGGTTGGCGGGAAACGCCCTGGGGGCGACGTGAGTTACCGGGCGGCCGGATATGCCGACGACTGCTTTTTAGTACGTGTCGCATTACCGCTGCAGGGTACTGGGTCGCTTTCGCACTGCTTGCTCTGACGGCATCGCAAGCCGTTGCAGCTTCGCCCAACGAGGCGACGACCAGTCGCGAGGCGAGAAATGAAGCAGCGTCCGCCATTCCGTACGGTGAACTAACCGAAGACGCCCAACGCCGCATTGCCGCGGTCATTGACAAGCCGAGCGCTTATCGTCGGCTTCCGATTGAAACCATTGAGTGCGATCCATCGTTGTACATCTTCCTCATCCGCAATCCCGAGGTTGTCGTCAACATCTGGGATTTGATGGGAGTAACAGACCTAAGCATCCAGCGAACGGGGCCATTTACATTTGCCTCATCCGACGGAGTGGGAACGGTCAGCAATGTCGAGTTGATCTATGGAACGCAGGACGTTCACTTGTATTTTGCCGAGGGCGTCTACGACGGCCCTTTGCTGCCAAGTCCGTTGCGCGGCCGCTGCGTGATGTTCCTGCGGACGGGTTATGGTCGTGGCCCGGCAGGCAAGCCGACCGTTACAAGTCAATTGGACGTGTTCATGCAGGTGGATCATGCTGCCATCGACGTGCTAACAAAAACGCTGCACCCCCTGTTCGGCAAAACAGCCGACATCAATTTCTTTGAAACAACGCAATTCATCGGCCGCTTATCGAGAACTGCGGAGAAGAACGGGGACGGCATGTTGAATCTTGCTGGACGGTTGAACAAAGTCGATCCGGCGATTCGACAGCAGTTTGGCAGCCTGGCATCGACGGTACCGGAGCGGATGATGGTAGCGGCCGGATCCATCCCACCCTCCGCGTCGACGGCATCATCGGTACCGGCACCGAGTGGGCCGGTTGTCCAAGCCATGCGAACGGCAACATCGGAAAACGCCAACCGTCCGAATCGCGGATTTCGGATTCTGCCACGATTGCGTTGACGCGAAGCTACTTGGCTTGGACATCAAAGCAGTAGATCAAATCCTGGTCCCGCAGGTAAAGTTTGCCACCAGCGATAACAGGATGAGTCCAAATCCTGCCGCGTGAACTGCGGATCTCGGATTGTGGTTCGAGCTTGAATCGTCCGTGCTCTTTCCAACCCTCGGTTGAGGCCTCGATCAGCACGACGGTACCATCGTCTTCGCTCAGGCAATAAAACATCCCGTCGGCATAGCCGATGGCTCCTTTGCCAAATGACTTTTCATTCCAGGTGATTTCGCCCGACTTGAAATCCTGGCACATCCAACCGACCCCATCGGAATGTCCAAACAAGTGGTCGCCCAGCAGGATCACACCACCGTGATGGTTTTTCATATTCTTGTTTTCGTACACGTCTTGGATCTGCCCGTCGCTCAATAATTTTACGAGCTTGCAACCGACGCCATATCCCGATGTAACGTATACGTACTCGCCACGCGAGACTGGTGTCGGTATGACAGCTACGCGTCCTGGCCATTCAGATTGCCATACGAGCGACCCGTCTTTCGCATTGATGCCAACAACATGCTTTTGTGTCAGCTGAACGTACTGGGGCGAGTAGTAATGGAGCCTTTGG
>JAGQPD010000619.1 GCA_020426865.1 Planctomycetales bacterium | reverse complement strand
TCTGGTAGTTGAGGTAGTAGGCGTGTTCCCACACATCGAGGCCGAGGATCGGAGTGCGGCCTTCCATCAGCGGGCTGTCTTGGTTGGCGCTGCTTTCGACCTTAAGTTTACCGTTATCGACGGAGAGCCAGGCCCAGCCCGAACCGAAGCGGGTGAGTGCGGCGTTGCTGAAGGCTTCTTTGAAGGCATCGAAGCCACCGAGGTCGGCATCGATGGCGGCGGCAAGTTCACCGCTGGGGGAGCCACCGCCGCCGGGTTTCATGACGGTCCAGAACAGCGAATGATTGGCATGGCCGCCGCCGTTGTTGCGGACGGCACCGCGAATATTTTCCGGCACGGCGTTGAGGTCAGCGATGAGATCTTCCACCGATTTAGACTCGAGTGCCGAACCGGCAATGGCCTTATTGACATTATTGATGTAGGCCTGATGGTGTTTGGTGTGGTGGATTTCCATCGTCCGGGCGTCGATATGGGGTTCGAGCGCATCGTAGGCGTACGGTAGGGACGGAAGTTCAAAAGCCATGTGGGTGCTCCTTTGCAGAAATTTAACCAACGACAATGTTCGTGGCGAGCGCAAGAGTCAAGGATAGCGGAAGCGTTGGGGGGCCGCAATCGGGTGACTAGTTGAGGAACGCTCTCAGGGCGTCCTCGATGCTCGTCAATTGCGGGGTTCCGTCGTTATTGAATTGTGGTTGGAAGTCCTGCGCCATGAGATAGGAGCGGAGGGTGTTGAGCAGTTGTCGGGTGGCGGTGACAGGATCCCAGCGACGGTCGCGGCCACGTACGGGACTGGCGACGACGCGAACCACGGTAGCGCGGCGGGCGGGGTCGTCGGGAGCATCTTCGTAGAAAGTCAGTTCCATCAGGAATGGCACTGGGCGGTCGTTGTAACGGCGTTGTTGGATGGTTTCGCGTGAGCTGATGCGGACGACAAGTCGTTGTGGATTCACTTCGATGACCGTCGCTTTGTGGTCGTCGACGAAGCCGCGGAGTTTTTCTGCGACGACGTCGATGGGGACATTTGTGGTGAGGTATCGTTCTTCGCTGTTGGGTGAATTCGTTTTTTTCGTATTCCAGGGCCACCAATTGAAGGAGGTTGATGCGGTCTGACGCTGAGGGGACTTGCCACCCCGCCCGTCCTGGTAGATGACACGATTGCGGCCGGACTCCTTGGCGTGCAGCAACGCGTGATCGGCGCGGCGCAGGATCGCTTCGGGGTTGTCCGAATTTTGCAGCTCCGCGACGCCGAAGCTGGCGGTGATGCAGCGTCCTTTCAGTTCCGAGAGTGGCGTTTGCGACAGTTCCGCTCGTACTTTTTCTGCCAGCTCGACGGCGCCTTTGGCATCGCAGTCGCCGCAGACCATCACGAATTCCTCGCCACCGTAGCGTGCCACGAGGTCCCCCTGGCGGCAGGACTTTGCGAGGATCGCTGCGAAGCTTACCAACGCTTCGTCACCCGCCTGATGTCCGAAGGTATCGTTGATTGATTTGAAGCGATCGATATCGCAGATGATCAAACTGCATGGGCGTCCCCCTTCCAAATGGTTTTGCACGGTCAACGCCAGGACGCGGTCGAATTCGGCTCGATTCGATACCCGCGTCAGCGGATCGCGGGTCGCCTTTTCGTGCAGCGATTGGACTCGCTCCTCCAAGTGAATTTCCGACGATGCGTCGGCCAACACGACCGTCGCCCCCCACGTTTCACTGTCGGAATCGATGATCGGACAGACGTGCAGATTGACCGCGATCGGACCACCCCCGCGGCCACGAATGTACATGCGGCTGAGTGATTGCACGCGCATCGCGATGGCCTTGAGCACCGGACAATTGCTATCGTGAATCACGGCCCCTTGGTCATCTCGCAAGTTGATCAGGCTGGGGACAAACGTCTTCCCGACCGTGGGACCTGCCGAAAGCCCCGTCAGTCGCTCGGCCGACCGATTCCATTGCAGGATGATCCCCTTGGCATCGATGAAGATCACGCCATCGTGCATGTTGTCGAGCAATTTTCGATGAAAGAGCGTTTCGTGCGATTCGACGACCAGCGGTTTGATCTCGCCCGGCTTCCACGCCACGTAGCTCGTCTTGCCGCCCAAGTTATTGAGCCAACGGCTGGCGATTTCCTTATCCAGCCGAATCATGTTTGTATTTTGAATGCGGACGAAGAACTCCACCAGCAGCGGGTCGAAACGCGATCCGGCGGCCTTGCGCAACGTACTGATCGCCTCGTCACGCGTCATGCACGCGCCAGCTCGCAAATCATTGGTCGCCGCATCGAATGCGTCGACAATCGCGATGAGACGCGCCCCAAATGGGATCTCGTCGCCAGAGAGGTGGAATAGTGGATGGCTGCCGTCGTACCATGCCCCCACGTTGGATGCGATATCCATGAGCGGTTTGTTGTCACCGCAACAACCGGCTAGGATCTGACGGCCAATTAAGTGGTGTTGTTCCAGGATACTCGTCTCGTGTGGCAGCAGCGCCAAGCGCTTGGTGAGGATCGAGTCGGGGACACCGATCTTGCCAATGTCGTGTAACAACGCCGCGATTTCCAGCAGGTCACGCTGTTCTTCCGGTAGCGTTGCCGCCGATGACCAAGCCGAACAAATCAATGCCACTCGTAGCGAATGGTCGGCGACCGCCGCGTTCTTCGCGCGCAACGCCATATACAGACTGCTGGCGATCCCTAAACGTGCCGTGGCGAGAGAATGCGACGCATTGCGTGCCAACCGGGTTGGGTCGGCAACGCCCACCAACGAAGGGACCGTTACGTCCCCCGATGTTCCCCCGGAACCTACCGCCGGCGCGGTGAGTGGATCAACAGGATATTGCCCCGGTAGGCTCATGGTTGTCTACATTCCGTGTCTTGATCGCGCCGCTTGCCCCATCACATGACGACAATCGCCTTTACGCCCCGAGTTCCGGCGATATGTGCGGAGGCAAGTTCGATCAACACGACCGAACGAACGATTCCCCCGCGCATTATTCCGGTACCGTAGTAAACCTACGTCGCGCGTCGACCGTCGTCAAAACTTTCATACCCTCCCCTGGAACCGTCCATGCGTGCACTCTAATCTTGTACGGGTTGTAACGATCATGCGGGCAGCGAGGACGGCTCGCCCTTGGCTGCCCCGCCCCCAATGTGTACCCAGCCCCATGAGGAGTAACCGAACGTGCGGCTTGCCCAATACTATTCAAGCGATGATCCCTCCAACGGTAAAATACGTCTGGTTGCGATCCGCGACGGCCAACCCGTGGAGCTTGCCCAAGTCGATCCCCGGCTACCGCGGACCCTTCGCCAATGGTTGATCGCCGGACAAGATGTGCTCGCCGCAACACGACAGGCATGTGCCGTTGCGCCGGTCGTCGATGTTTCAACGTGGCGCCTGTTGCCACCGATCCACGATCCCGAAAAGATCTTCTGCGTCGGACTGAACTATGCCGACCACGCACGCGAAACCAACGCCGCCATCCCAACCGAACCATGCATCTTCAATAAGTTCCCCACCACGCTGCGCGCCCACGGCGATCCGATCGTCTTGCCAACGATCGCCCGTCAAGTTGACTTCGAAGCGGAACTCGTGGTGGTGATCGGTCGCGAAGGTCGCAATATTGCCCGCGACCACGCATTTGACTATGTCGCCGGTTATGCTTGTGGTCATGATGTCTCGGCGCGCGACTGGCAAAAAACCAAGCCTGGTGGACAATGGTTGCTGGGAAAGAGCTTTGATAGCTTTGGGCCGTTGGGGCCGCACTTCGTATCGGCCGACGAAGTGCCCGACCCACATGACCTGAAGATCGAGATGCGTCTGAATGATCAATTGATGCAATCGTCCAACACGCGAGAAATGATCTTTCGCATCGACGTGTTGATCGAATACCTGTCAGCAGTCGCCACGTTGAAACCTGGCGATTTAATCTTCACCGGGACACCCGCCGGTGTGGGTGTCGCACGTAAGCCACAAGTGTTCCTTCAGCCCGGCGATGTCGCTGATGTCTCGATCGAAGGCATCGGTCTGTTGAAAAATCCGGTCGTGGCCCAAGAATTCGGTCCCAATGGCGAATGACCTACCAGCAACGGCAAGTTTTTCACATCAGGCACCACGCGGGAAAAAGGGCATTGAACGAACATACGGACTATGTTGTTGGGTGGGGGACTCTTTCGCTGATCAACGCGGGCCTCGCGCAATCGAAAGGGCGCAGCGGTCTGCTATGGTGGCTGGCCTCAATATTTCTGGGGCCACTGGCCACGCTACTGATTGTCGTGTTGCCCCGTCCCGAGCAGCCAGTGGCGTAGTTCATCGGGTATCTGAACGACCTTCGTGTCCCCCACCACCGAATTCGGTTTAGGGCGAACCACGAGTACAACTCGGTCGCGATACATTTCGCTCGCTCGTAGATCAATCCTCTCCGGTTCGATCAACCGGCGACCATCGAACACCACTCCATGTTCGAAAAACTCCACGGCATTCGGATACAGTTTCCACCGAAACCGAGAGATCATGCTGCCAGTGTACACCGCGAACTGGACTTGGTAGACCGGAATCGCCAATGGCTGGTTCTTCATCGCATCGAAGATCGCCAGAGAAATCGCGATTGCCAACTGGCCGACCCCCAGCACCAGCATCCCGAGCACACTCATTGCCAGCGGCCCGTGTTGCCACCGCATGCGCCCTAAGAATCCGACCCCCATTCGACGTCCCGTGTTACGCAACACTTCCTGTCGCCGCCCTGCTAAATATATGAGCGTGCTCACAATAACGGCCAGCTGGAACACCACCGAAGCTCCAAGCGTCGTCAGTTGTCGGCCGGACAAATTACGCACGAAGGGAGCAACCATGGCACATACCAAAGCGGCGATCGTAACCCATCCGAAAAGCTCGAGGATGCGGAATTGGCGGGGATCACTGGGAAGTTCGCCGTCCGGCGGGGCCGTGTAGTGCTTCATATTACTAATGTAGCTACCTCGTATGATCCGCTAGCAGGCTACCTATTTCACGCGTCAATACGGTTATAACGGCCAAGTCGAGGGGGGTCCAGTTGGCGAGGAACTTGGACGAAATAACATGAGAATACGCATCGAGCGGTCCGCATCAGGGAGGGTACGGCGACTTGACGATGGAAACTCGTAGACGCGTCCAGCGAGAAGATCGGCGACGGCGCATCTTGCGCGAAGATCTAACGGCGACCTCCGCGCCGACACCCTCCTCATCACGTTCCAAGAAGAACGCCAGCGGTCGCCGCTACACCAAGGCTGCCCTGGCCGAACTGCAGCCACGCGTTACTGACTTTCTCCCCTTGCGGACGTGGACTCTGACTGTTGTGCTGCTTGCGGGTTTGATTCCCATCGCTGCCTTGGAAGTGTTATTCCTTCACCGATCCGGGATTCGCTTTTGGCTACGTGGTGCCCATGTCCCGTCGCTTAACATGGATGCACACACCAGTATTGTCACATGGCTGTCGTCGATGATGTTGATGTTTGCGGCATTGATGGCATTGTCAGCTTTCAATATTCGGCGCCACAAGGTAGACGACTATCGCGGCCGATACGGGCTGTGGTTGTGGGCTGCTGTCACCTGTTTGCTCGCCAGTATCGACTGCACGGCGAACGTCCATGTGACGATTGCCGAGATGTTGTTGCGTTTGGCTGCGCCGTGGGTTGGCACCAACCCCATGCTGATGTGGGTTTCGATTTGTGGAGCATTCGTCTCGATCATTGCCGTGCGAGTACTTATCGATATGTGGCCCAACCGATCGGCCTGTGCCACGATGGTGCTAGCGATGTCGTTCTACATGGCGGCTGCCCTGCTGCAACTAGGGAAGGTAGACACGGGCGTGGAAGAGCTGACGATCGCGGCCCGTAGTGGTGCGATGTTGTTGGGGCACTATCTCGTGGCCAGTTCATGGATGTTGTTCGCTCGCGGTGTGTTCCGTGAAGCCCAGGGGATGGGCGCGCGGAAGGCGAAGAAGACGCAAGCGCGCAAGCAGGAGGAGGCTTCCACCGGAACGGCGGATGCGGGGGCGGGTAGGGCGGCGGACGAGGTCGGCGAAAGCGACGCGACGGCGTCGAAGCCGAAGGCGAAGGCGAAATCCAAGGCGGCGGTCAAGACGACTGCGGCTAAGTCGGGGCGGTCATGGTTCGGTTGGTTATTGCGTCGCGGTTCGACCGGAAGTAAGCGACGAAGCAACGGCAGTTCGGGGGCGTCCCGCAAGGAAGCGAATGGTCGTAGCAAGGACGAAGCCAACGAGGCCGATTCAAAGCCATTGTCGGTGAAGAAGTCGGACGAGCCGGACCGGCCGCCAGCTGGGGCATCGCGCCCGCTGGGCCGTTTTGGTAAGCTCTTTGGTGGAAAAGCTTCGTCTTCGTCGGCCGCTGGTGCCAAGGGCGTAGCGGGTGGCAAAACGGAGCGAACCGGCAGTGCGATTGCGGGAGAGAACGACGACGAGGGGGACGTGTTGGACATGAATGCTGGGCGGATGTCGAAGTCTGAGCGGCGTCGATTGAAGAAAAAAGGTCGACACGACCAGCGTCAGGCGGCCTGATTGACGCGTGCAGGCAGCTATTTCTCGCAACTTCCACTCGCGAAACGCGGAGATTTCCATTACGATTCGGCTCGGGCGCGCCCCATTGGTTCGCCGGATCGTAAATAGGAATGGAACTTGTGGTTCGAACTCGTTTTGCCCCCAGTCCGACCGGGTACCTGCACATTGGCGGGGTCCGCACGGCACTATTCAACTGGCTTTTTGCCCGCCGGCATGGTGGGCAATTCATCTTGCGGATTGACGATACCGATCAGCAGCGGAATATCGACGAGGCGCTGCGACCGATTTTGGACGGTTTTCGCTGGCTAGGGCTGGACTGGGACGAGGGTCCGGAGGTGGACGGCCCGCATGCTCCGTATTTCCAATCGCAACGGGGTGATCGCTATCAGCAGGCGGTCGTTCAACTGATTGAATCGGGGGCCGCGTACTACGATTTTGCGACGACCGAAGAGATTCAGGCCGAGCGAGAAGCGGCCGAGCGGGAGAAGCGAGATTTTATCTACAGCCGCCGCTTCGCCGCGTGGGATGAGGCGACACGGCAGCGGTACCTTGACGAGGGACGTCAGTCTGTCGTGCGATTGAAGATGCCTCGCGAGGGGACGTTGGTACTGAAAGATCATATTCGTGGCGAGGTCCGATTCGACTGGGCCCGCGAACAGGATCATGTCATTCAACGGCCGGA